>NZ_JARGEE010000014.1:0-47769 GCF_033794485.1 Streptomyces sp. MB09-02B | reverse complement strand
GGCCTGAGAAGGGGAAGCCCGGGTCGAAGGGCTACCGCGAGGCGAAGAAACTGCGGGCGAAGGCGCACAAGAAGGTCGCCAGGCAGCGAGAGGACACCGCTCGCAAGTGGGCCAAGAAGGTGGTCCACGACCACGACGCCATCGCCGTCGAGGACTTCCGCCCCAAGTTCCTGGCCAGGACGACCATGGCCCGCAAAGCCGCCGACGCCGCCATCGGCGCCACCAAGACCGCTCTGATCGAGATGAGCCGCAAGCACGGGCGGGACATCCGCCTCGTCCACCCCGCTTACACCACGATGGACTGCGCGCACTGCGATGCGAGAGCCAAGCACGCAATGCCGCTGGGTGAGCGCACCTACACCTGCACCGCGTGCGGAAACGTGTCCCCCAGGGACAAGAACTCCGCCCGCGTCATGCTCGTCCGGGCAGGTCTCAACCCGGCTGGCGCTGATGGCGCAAGACCTCCTGGAGCGCTGCTCCGGGAGGCTGCCTGAGCCAGGAATCCCCTTCCCTTCAGGGAGGGGAGGATTCAAAGTGGAACCGGAACTACTCCCCAGGGGAGGCGTCATGATCATCCTGGGCATCATTCTGCTCGTCATCGGCCTCATCGCCGGCATATCCATCCTGTGGACCATCGGGATCATCCTGGTAGCCGTCGGAGCGATCCTGTGGGTCCTCGGCGCGATGGGTCACGCCGTCGCCGGCCGACGTCACTACTGGTGACCGCCAGGAACCGCACCGCCAAGGCTCGCAGGGCAAGGGGCGGAGGCCCCGCCCCGAGGCAACGCATGGCCTTCCTGACAGGGCCGGGCGCCGCCGCGCCCGGTCCCGCACCGGCGCGTGTGCCGTCCGGACCGGCTCCGCCCACGCCGGAGCAGTTCGTACGCGAAGGCTGCCGTACGCCGCCGACCCGCCGCCGACCGGCTCGGCGACGACCACTACCCGTACGCGTCGTACACCATGGGCCGGAGGCAAGGTCGCCGAGTTGATCGAGCCAAGTCGGGGAACCATCGATCGACCGGTGTGTCGGTCTGCCGATGCCCCCGCGGTCTTCGGCGAGGGTTTCCATGACTGGAGGGGCGGCGTTGTGGAGGATGTGGGAGATGAGGGGCGGTGGTGGTCGGCGGCCGAGCCGGGTTTCTGGCGGCAGGTCGTCGAGCAGCTGGGTACAGCCCTGATCGTGACGGATCCGGCCGGACGTGTCCTCGCGGCCAACCCGACAGCCGAGCGGCTACTGGGCCGCTCCGCTGCGGCGATGCGCGGAGAGGACGCTCACGACCTGCTGCACCGGGACGCGGACGGCGGCACGATCCCCCGGGAGCGGTGCCCGCTGCTGCGGGCCGTGGCCGCGAGGACCGAGACACGGGGGGAGGGCGACATCTGTCTGCGCGGTGACGGTCGCCTGGTGGCGATCTCCTGGTCCGCTTCTCCCCTGACGGTCGACGGCGCCTTCATGGGCATGGCCGTGCTGGTCACCGACACCGCCGGCGACCGCAGCGCGCGTCGGGAGCGTGCGGCCTATACACGTGCTCTGGAGGACCTCACCGAGCGGCTGACGCTGGTCGCGGAGATCACCGACGTGCTCGGTCAGACTCTGGAGACCGATGAGGCCCTCGCCCGGCTGGGCCGCCTGCTGGTTCCCCGCCTCGCCGACTGGGCCGCGGTGGACCTCCGGGTCGGTTCCGGCCAGGTCCACCGTGTGGCGGTGACGGGTCCCGAGGGCCGGGACGCCGCGCAGGAGGACTGGCGCGAGCGCCTTCCCGAGGCCGGGGAGGAGGACCGCTCCCCTCTGGTCCAGGTGCTGAACGGCGGTGATCCCGTCCTGCAGCGCGAGGCGGACGTGGCCGCACCGGCCTCCTCTGCCCTGGCCGCCGTCCACAGCGGCTTCCTGCGGGCCGCCGGCGCGGCGTCCGCCGTCACGGTGCCGCTGGGCTCCGGGCGGCAGGTCACCGGCGCCCTGACGCTGGTGCGCACGGACCGGGCGCACCCCTTCGACGCCGACGACCTGACAGTGGTGAGCGACATCGGCCGTCGGGTCGGCCTGGTCATCGACAACGCCCGCCGCTTCGGCCGCCAGCGCGCCGTCGCCGAGGCCATGCAGCGCAACCTCCTCGCCCCACTGCCCCAGCCCGGCCGGCTGCGGCTGGCCGCCCGCTACCAGCCCGCCCCGGCCGGCTCCCAGGTCGGTGGCGACTGGTACGACGCGTTCGAGCGGAAGGACGGCACGCTCGCGCTGGTCATCGGCGACGTCGTGGGCCACGACCTGACCGCGGCGGCCGGCATGGCGCAACTGCACGGCATCCTGCGCTCACTGGCCTGGGACCACAGCGGCCCGCCCGGCGCCGTCGTCGACCGCCTCGACGACGCCATGCCCGCCATCACCAGCGTCCCCATGGCCACCCTCGTCCTCGGCGTACTCGAAGGCGATCCGCACGCCGGTCCGTGGACGCTGCGGTGGACCAGCGCGGGGCATCCGCCGCCTCTCCTGCTGACGGTGGACGGACAGGCGCAGTACCTCGAAGCGGGACAGGGACTCCTCCTCGGTGCCCCTCCGGGCACCGGCGGCAGCCGGCCGAGCGCCGTACAGTCCCTGCCGCCGGGTTCCACCCTGCTGCTCTACACCGACGGCCTGATCGAGATCCCCGGCAGCGACCTGGACACCGGCCTCGCCCGTCTGCGCCGCCACGCCCTCGCTCTCGCCCACGAACCGCTGGACACCCTGTGCGACCAGCTGCCCGCTCGCATGCCGCCCGGCAGCACCGACGACGTGGCCCTCCTCGCCCTGCGCCTGCCGTCACCGTGAGAGCCGTCGACGCGGGACGTGGTGCTCAGGCTCTCAGGCGCTCAGGTTTCGAGGACCAGGACGCGGAACGGGCCGAGCGGGGCCGTCCGGGGTGTGTCGCCTTCGATGTACCGCCACCCCCAGGACCGCAGCGCCTCGACGGTCCTGTGGTCGGAACGGTTCACCAGCGTGACGCCGACGGCGGCACCGTGGTCGGTGAGCAGCCGTTTCTGCAGGCGCCGGGCGAGGTTCCAGGCACGGTCCTGGTTCTGCCTGCGTACGCGGGACGGGACGTGGATCCCGGAGATCACGAAGAGGCGTCCGGAGGCGGCGAGCCGGAGCAGCCGCCCCGGAAGGTATCCGTCGAAGCCCTCCCACCAGGGACCGTCGCCGCGCACGGGGAAACCGTAGGCGCATCCCGTCAGCGCTGTGGTCTCCGCGACCAGCAACTCGAATCCCGGTCGCCGTACGTCGGCCGCAAGCCGCCGCAGGAAGTCGCCGCGGGCCTGGTTCCACGCCCAGGGGCCGCCGCCGGACGTCTCCGCGTACAGATCGCCCAGTTCCTGCAGATGGTCCTCGATCTGACGCCGGGACAACGGACGGACACGTTGCCCCTCTCGCGGCGAGGAGCCTCGTTCCGGCCTTGACGGGCTGGGCTTCCCCGTACCCGTACCCGCACCGCGCCGGTCCGGGCCGACGAGCCGCCCAAGGAGCTCCGTGGTCGTCGGCGGAACCGGCACGTTCACGATCATGAGGCAAACCCTGCCCCGGGCACGGGCGGATCCGGCCCGGCGTCGTCGGTCGCCGAGAGCGGCACCGGTGTCGGAGCCGGTGTGCGACATGCCCTCGGTGTCTTCAACCGTACTCCCGGGGCCGCGCCCCCTTGTGGACCGACGGTGACCTGGAACGCCGAGGTGGGTACGGCGGTGCGTCCGCTCCCCGTCGGACGGGGGGCGCGCGGGAGTACGGTGGACGTACCGAGGGCATGTCGCACACCGGCTTCCGCGCCGGTCTCGTCCTCGGCGAGACACTTCGCCGGAAGCCCCGCACAGCGCGGCGGTTTCCGGAGACAGGTCAGCGCGATGGCCTCGGCCTTCGACACGTTCCCCACCGCCGACGCGTGGCCAGAGCCCGACCCGTGCAGGGCCGTACTGCTGCTCTTCACCACCAGCACCACCGGCACCACGGGCACCACCGGCACCACTGCGCCACGGACTTCACGCCCCCGTGGAACGGCGAGTCCGCTTCTCCCGAGCGCTTCTCGCGTTCGACTACCCGTCAGGCCGTGACCACCATGGACATCGTCCTCACCATCGCCGCGTTCCTCGTGCTCATCGCCGGCGGAGCGTACGTGATCCACCGGCTCAACTCCGCACACGGCGAGAGGATCGCCTCGCACTCCTACAGCCGCTTCCTTCCCGGCCGCCCAGCCTCCGCCGACCGCGCCGCCGACAACACCGCGCCGCCCCCACCGGACTCCGCCCCGTCCGCCGCGCAGGAGCGTCGTGACCATCGCGACGGCGGCCGGGGACGCTTCCGACCGCGCCGCCACCGGGCCCGGACCACGCACAACAAGCAGAATCTCGCAGGGCGTTGAGGCCGAGATGCCCCCACAGGACAGAGGTCACATCCATGCACGCGTCGCCTCGCCCCAGCCACGGCACCAGTACCGGCACCGGCACCGGCACCGGCACCGGCAGCACACACGGCACAGGCGAGGATCCACCGACGTACGAGACCGCGCACAGTGATGCCCCCGTGGGCGGAGACGGCGATCCCCCCGTAGGCGGACTCGCGGAGGTCCGCATCATCGCCGCCGACCCCGACATCGCCCAACGGGTGGCGCAGCTGCTGCGCCGGCACTTCCGCTGCGACGAGCCGCGCAGCTACCCCGCGGGCCCCGACGGGCGCGACACCCTGCTCCATCTCACCGTCGACACCGGGCACGTCGCCGACGAGCCCTCCGCCGAGTCGCCCTGGCTGACCACCAGCCACACCCAGGCACGGCGCGCCCACACCGACGAGCCGGGCTGACCCCCGGCCCCACCGCAGCACCGGCCGTCGTACGACGGCCGCCCGAGGACAGGAACCGCGACCATGAACCCGCCCACCGGCCCAGGCCCACCGCCCAGGGCCGACGACCGCGCCCCGGCCCGCCCGCAACGCACCTCACCGCTCCCTGCCCGGCTCGCCCTGCGCCCGCCGACCTTCCCGCCCGGTCCGGTGTGCGGCGCCTGGTGGCCCCGTACCGACGACCTGATGACCGAACTGCCCGCGCTCACCGAGGCGTTCGACGCGACGCGAGGACGCGTGTCGCGCATGGCGTCCCACCGCGACACCTGGCCGGCGGCGCCCTGCGACCTGCAGGTGACCGGGCACACGGTGAAGGCCGCGTGGTTCGCGGCCGGTTTCGACCCGCACATGATCCGGCTCTTCTCGTACGGCGTCGGACGCTGGGATCTGCTCGTCGTCCCGCCCCGGACCGATACCGCCACGGCCGCGCGGCTCATGGCCGCGGCAGCCGACCCCGCGCTCCACCTCACTGCGAGCGAGCTCCTGGCCGAGCGACGCCTCCACGCCGAGGACGAGGCCGAGGCCGAACGCGAGCCGGGGCAGACGGAGCACTGGGAAGACGAGGGCGGAGCGCTGAGGCGCCCCTCGGCCCCACGCTCTCTCCCTCCCACAACTGTTACGGTCCGTGACCCCCTTTTCACTTTCCGCCGGGTACGCTGAAGGGACAGGAGGGCACGACGCACACCGGTGACGGACCGGCTTTCACTCCCGGCACACCACGACACCGACGGTTCATCGCCCGGACAGGTTTCGCGTCATCGCAGCCTTTGCCGCCCGCCCTCGACACAGAGGTCGTGGCACCGCGTATCCGCAGGCGACCGGCACGCAGCACGCAGCCGGAACGCCACCCCACCCACCAGCGACGCAGGAGAGCGTGGCCTCACCTGACAGCGCCCCTCCACGTCACCACGGCAGCCGAGCACCGGCCGCGCCTCCCCCGGCTTCTCGTCTCGGCCCGGTAGAGGAACTTCTCTCACCGAGGCCGAGGAGCCCCATCATGCCGTTCGATTCTTCCGCCACCGTTCCCTCACCGGCAGAGGCCCCGCCGGATCCCGCCCGCCCGACTCATGCCTACGACGGAACGGTGCCCTTCCCGTCCGACGGCCCAGCGCCCGCCCGCGGCGGCGCCGAGCGCGTGTACGTGGCGGTGACGGCGGCGATCGTCGTCCTGCCGTTCCTGGCGCTCGGCGCGGCGGGCTGGTGGCTGTGGGGAAGCCTCATCCATCCCGCAGACATCGTCCTCGCGCTGGTGTTCTACGCGGTCACGGGCCTCGGCGTCACCGTCGGCTTCCACCGCGGCCTGACCCACGGCGGCTACCGGGCGGTCCGGCCGGTGCGCATCGCGCTGGCGGTGGCCGGGTCGATGAGCTTCCAGGGCGACGTGATCAGCTGGGTCGCCACGCACCGCCGCCACCACGCCTTCACTGACCGGCCCGGCGACCCGCACTCCCCGTACCGCTACGGCACCCAGCTGCGCGGCCAGTTGCGCGGACTGCTGGACGCGCACGTCGGCCGGCTGTTCCGCAACGACCCCACGCCCGCCGATCGGTACGCCCCCGACCTGCCGGCCGACCGCGACATACGCGCTGTCGCCCGCGCCTTCCCGGCCTTGTGCGTCCTCACGCTCGCGCTGCCGTTCGCGATCGGCTGGGCGATCGGCGGCACCTGGGTCCACGCGCTGACCGCCGCGCTGTGGGCAGGGCTCGTCCGCATCGCCCTGCTCCACCACGTGACGTGGAGCGTCAACTCCCTGTGCCGTGTGCCGGGCAAGCGCCCCTTCCGTACCCGGCGCCACGACCGGGCCACCAACGTGTGGCCGCTGGCCCTGCTCTCCTTCGGCGAGAGCCGGCACAACCTCCACCACGCCGACCCCACCAGCGCTCGGCACGGCGTCGACCGGGGCCAGATCGACCCGTCGGCCGCCGTCATCCGCCTCCTCGAACGCCTCGGCTGGGTGCACGACGTGCGCCGGCCCGCGCCGGACCGACTCGCCGCCCGCCGCGCCTGACCCGAACCAACCGCTCCACAACCCGTCGAAGGAAACACCATGATCACCACAGCGCCACCCTCACCGCCCTCACCGCCCTCACCGCTCTCACCGCTCTCACCGCCCACCCGCCCTCTCCTCCGCCTGCGCCTCGCGCCCCACAGCGCGCTGTCACGTCGCCTCGACGGCGTGTGGTGGCCACATTCCTACGACCTCCTGGCAGAGCTTCCGCAGCTGCTCGCCGCTTTGCCGCGCGCCTGGGGGCACATCTCCGGAGTCACGGTGAACGGAGCGGCCTGGTCCGCGGCTCCCGGCCGGATGCTCGTCGCCAACCAGGTCGTACGGCTACGGAAGACGGTCGCAGTGCACGTCCCGGACACCGTTGTCCTGCTCGCCCCCGGCCACGGCCGCTGGGACCTGCTGGTCGTGCCGCCCGGCACCACCGAGGAGGCGGCCGAGCCGATCATGACCGCCGCGCTCAGCGACCGCGCCTGACACGCCAGGAGTAGCGTGGACGCGAGGAGGGCCCCGAACAGGCAGGTGAGCACGATGCCCGATCCCGATCCCGATTCCCCGCCTCCGGCAGGTTTGCTGGCGGACGGTGCACACGAATCCATGCGTCCCGGAACGGCGCTCCTGCGGCTCACCACCACTCACGAACGCCGGAGCATCCTCGACGGTGCGTGGTGGCCCCGTTCCAGGAATCTCACCGCCGAACTGCCCGGCCTGGTCAGCGCACTGACCGAGCGCCTCGGACCGATCACACGGATCGGCCTGGACTCCGCGGCCTGGGACGACATACCGACACGGATGACCGTCGACGACCGTGTGGTGCACATCGACGTCTCCTCCGTGGGCGACGACACCGCGCTCGTGACCCGAGGAGACCAGGACCACTTCTCCCTGCTCGTGGTCCCACCGGACACGCCCCCCGAGGCGGCGCGAGCCGCGATGACCGCAGCGGTCCGATCCGGCAACCCCAAGCAGGCCCAGCAGATCCTGATCGACACCAGCCTTTGACTCAGCTCAGATGCAGCAACATCAGGCGGAGCCCCGCCCCCACGACCGGGGGCGACGACATGGCCGCGTCCAGACCACGGGGCTGCGGCGCCATTGACCGGCAAGGTGGCCTTGTCCTGCCTACACACCTCGGCAGGGCCCGGTCATCGGCGCACTTGGAGGTCCTGCTCTCACGGCCCAGCCGCCGGGCCAGCCCCGGTTTCATCCTCCGCTTGATTCCGAGATTCTCGTCACCCGCTCCATCGCGAAGGCCCAGGTCGTAGGCCCGGGCCTTCTGCTGTGCTCTGCGATCACTCGCCGCGTGCCAGAACGGTGACTGTCGGGGTGGTCGGTGGACTCTTCCGGCGCGGCCGCAGCTTCCTGGCGTGCCGTGCTGAGTCAACCGCTCTTCGGTGGGACCTCGGGGGACAAGGGCTCGGGCACGAGCGTGGCGTCGTTCCGTCTCGTGGGGAGGACGACTCGACGCTTCGAGCCGATTGCGCCGCCGGGCCCACCTTGCGCAGGCACGGTTCCGGATCCTGCCGCTCGTCCGGGGGCCGGACGCCGGCTGTCCGTCCGCCGGATCACGTGTCGGCAGAGGCGGGGCAGGAAGGTGTAGAAGCGGTCGGGAAGGAACACGGCGTCCGCGACGATCATCGCGCCGGAGAAGAGAGGCAGCCCCATGAGCACGGCGATGCCGATGTGCATGCCCAACAGCATGGCGAGAACGGGGTACTTGAGCCTGCCGAAGAGCACGAACGGGAAGGCCACCTGCAGGAGCACGGTCAGGTAGCCGCCGATTGCGACCACGAGCGTGCGCTCGTCCACGAAGTGGGAGAGGGCGGGCCAGGGCCGGAAGAGTTCGAGGTTCAGGGCGTAGTGGAGTGCGGTGCCACCGCTCCAGGAAGGTCCCTGGACCTTGTACAGACCGGCTGATCCGTAGAGGAAACAGACCTGTGCCGCGATGACGAACATGCCGCAGTTGTGCACCACCGTGACCAAGGTGGTTCGGGCATCGCGGAGTTGCCTCGCGAAGGGGCTCCTCGACCGTTCCGGCGCGTGGCCCGCACCAACCGTCTTCAGCCTGTTTCTGCGCGCGTCCAGGGACCAGCGCCGGCCGCAGGAGGTGAGGACGAGGTAGAGAGACATCAGCAGGACCAGGTTGTCGCCCCCGTCCGTCATGAAGATCGCCCTGGCATGGAACGAGGTCACCACGACGGCGAAGAGGACGGACAGGACGCGGGTCCGCCAGCCCAGCATGAACAGTGTGGCCGTGACGAGGGCCAGCACATAGCAGAGCTCGAAGTAGGTACGGCTGTCGGACAGGGTCAGGATGCTGAACCAGCCCGTCTGCTCGAAGAGTTGGCGCGCCAAGGCAGGCGTCCACGCGGAGCCGGGGCCCCAGATCTCGGCACGGTGCGGGAACTCGCGTAGCAGAAGGAGCAGGTAGAGCAGCCCGTAGCCGATGCGCAGCACCGAAGCGGCGTACAGGGACACCGGGCGGCCGGTCAGCAGGCCCCCTGCCGCGTTGATCCGGGCGGCGATCCACCGGGCGGCGTCGGCGGACGCGGTCCTCTGCGCCTCAGTTTCCATGGCGGGGCACCTTCCACCAGGGCAGGAGCCGGTTCTCGACCGGCGTCGGCGGGCGCTTGCCGGCGGCGGGGCCGGGCGCGCCGATGGGCAGGGTGAGCACGCGGAGCTGAATGAAGTCGAAGATGCCGCTGTTGTGGGCGGCGACACGGTCGGCGGCGATGTTGGTCAGGTACTTCCGCATCATCAGGGCGCGGTCCGTGTGTGCCCTGTCGTCTCCTCCATGTGTGTCCACGTAGCCGGTCCAGGCGCGGCGCAGCATGTTCTGCGCCGTGTGGCTCGGGAACGGCTGATGTTCGACCGCGGAACTGTCGAGGGCGGTCACGTCGAACCAGGGACTCACCTGAACCGATCCGTCGGATCCGGTGTGCGCCGTTCTCGCCAGAATCCGCCGGTTGCTGGATTCGGGGTCCGGAGCGAAGAGCCGCCAGTTCTGTTCGAAGAAGGGGTACACCCATGCGTGGATCAGCGAGCCATATCGCTTGGAGACGGTGTTGGCCGGTGCCACGTGAAGGAACACGAGAATCACGTGAACGACGCTCGTCGCCACGCACAGGACCACGGCGGCGCGCAGTCCGGATTTCATCAGCGCCCGGGCACCCCTCCGCGACTTGCGCGGCGCGGCCGTGGCGTCAGGACGTTCCTGCCTGGCCGGACCGGAGTCGGACTGCTGGATTTCCTCCGCGTCCACTGAGTCGATTCCGCTCGACACCGCCTACCGTCTTTCTTTCTGTCTTTCTCTATTAGCTGCTCGCGCCTGGCTTTTTCGCTGACTGCCACCGACGGCGCGCGGCGGATTTCGATGTGAATTCCGCCGTGCGCCGTCATTCGGTGAAGGGACTGACCGCAGTGCGATGCCTAGCTCTCGTAGCCCTTGGGCACCTCGTCGTAGCCGTAGTTCTCGTCGGGCTTGCCGTGGTCGGGCTTGCCGTGGTGGACGTGCTGCCCATGGCCGGGCTTGCCGTCGTGGCCCGGTCCGCCGTCGTGACCCGGTCCTCCAGGGTTGCCGTCGTGGCCCGGTCCTCCAGGGTTGCCACCGTGGTCCGGCCCAGCCGGCGCGTCGTCGTGCCCGCCGCCGTTACCGCCGGAGGTGTTCCCGGCCGTGTTGCCCACGGTGCTCCCGGAAGTGGAGTTCCCGGCGGTGTTCCCGGAGGTGTTCCCGGCGGTGTTGCCCGCGGAGTTCCCGGCGGTGTTGCCCTCAGTGTTCCCGGACGTGGTGCCGGCGACGTTGCCCGAGGTTGCACCGGGCGAAAGGATGGGCCCGCCCAGGAGGCCACCGCTGACGAGGCCACCGTTGACGAGGCCCCCACCGGTGATGCCGGTCGTCGTGCCGGTGGTGGTGCCGGTCGTCGTGCCGGTGGTGGTGCCGGTCGTCGTGCCGGTGGTGGTGCCAGTCGTCGTGCCGGTGGTGGTGGTGCCGGTCCCGCAGGTCGGCCGGGTGATCGTGTTGGTGATCATCGACACGATCCCGGACTCAGCCACAGCGCCGGCCAGTACTCGACCCTCGACCACGGCCCTGTTCTCCATGGTGATCGAGGTGTGGGCCATGAAGGTGCCCACGGAGAAGGAGTCGCTGCCGAAGCTGGCGGAACTTCCGATCTGCCAGAAGACATTGCATGCGTTGGCGCCGCCGGTGAATTCCATTCGGCTGCCGGATGCCAGCGTCAGTCCGGAGGGGACCTGGAACACCCAGACAGCGTCGGGGCCGCCGTTCAGCGTGAGAACACCGGAGTTCGTGACCACACCAGGAACGAAGTTGTACAGGCCCGGACCCAGCCCCGTCGGGCCACCCGCGCCACTGAGCTCCGAGTTGAGGGTGCCATCGACGGGGCCCCGGGCTGCGGCGACGCCATACGCGTTCTGCAGCGCGGCATGGGCGGCGTTGGCCGGCCCGTCTGCCACGTGAACGGTTCCGTTGATCACATTCGCACACGGCGGAGACGCGGGGATCCCAGGCGGTGGCGGGTTACAGAACCCGGTGATCGAAGTCCCTGGTGACACCCCAACGTCGCCGCTGAGCAGGGAAGAACCGGTATTGGTGACCGCCTCGCCGCCCAACACCGCGAAGCTCTCAGCAGCACCAAGGGGAACGGGGGTTGTGATGGCATTTGCATGCGTCGGCACCATGACCACTGCGGTAGCAGCGATCAACACCGTGACGACCGACGCGATCCAGGCGGGCATTGCGCGCCGCCGATACGCACCAGAGATGTTCTGCGTCATCGAGGGGACTACTCCTCTAGGGAGGTACGGTGAATGTTTTTGCTGTCCTTGTCGAGTTTCCGCGCGCTGGAACCTCTCCCCTCCGGCAAGCGACGCAGGTTTCCATGGCCTGCCGGCGGCACCCGGGAAAGAGATTGGCTTCAGATTAACCGGCGAGGAACCATGGAGAACGTCAATGCGCGACGCATTCGAGTGCCTTCCACGGACACAGTCACACCCGAATCGGAATATCACATAAAGCTAGGGGTGTGACGTCACGCAATCCATATAAACGGAAGTCACAGGATGTAAGCGCTTCGTCCGGACGTTCATGGACCGCGTCCCCGGTCGACGCAATTCCGACCGCAGGCCGGAACCGTAATGAATTGCGGAAGGGCGGGTTCGATCCGGCTGGATCCTGCGACTCGGTCATTGGTTGTTCCTCATGCCGGGACAGCGGGTGCGAATGGACGGAGAAAGTCGCATCCTCCGACGGACCACGGCACACAGCCCCGGCCCCAGCCCCCACGGCGGGCGCCCCCACGCAGCGGAGGCAGCGGTCGCTCGACGGACGTGATCTGCCTCGGCGTCGGTGGGGCGCTGGGGCCGGGCTGCGTGCGACAACGTCGCCCCGAGCGAGGCGTGATGTCGGCGAGCAGGCTCTGCTGAAGGTGGCAGGCGCGGCCCTGGTCGTCCGTGTGTGGGTGAGCCACGGTCTCGGTGATCGCGAAGCCGTGACCGGACGCCGGAAGCAGGAATCCCCGCGCGGTCGTCCAGGAGCGGCCATGGGGAAGGCCGCGATGTGTTCACTGGGGCACGGGAACCACAAAACCCCGGATGTCTGAAATGTGCACAAGGCATAGCATGGAAGCGGGTCGGCACACTCTCACGTGCGACCGGCCCGGAAGGGCGACCCCGGTGTGTATACGCCGGGGTCGTTGGCGCACGGCCGACGCGGCCACGCCGTAGCACGGCGTGATCTGTTCGATCCGCCGATGTCCGGACTGGCGCTACGACGAATCGTGGATCCGAAGGGGCGCCCCGCTCGCGCTACGCCCGGCTGGCCCGCGAGGTCATGGCGGGCCTCACGTGATGGGAGGGCCCTGTGGAAGCGGGTCCCCCGGGACACCGCTACCGATCAGCCGCCCACGGCCGCCATCGGCCCCTTCGATCAAGACCGGGAGCCCAGGCCCGGCCGCTCACCGGCGAGTGTCACCATGCCCCCGTCGACCCAAGCCCCTTGTGGTGAACGGAATCTGGCGGGGACATGCTGCCCATGGCGTCATCGGCTCGTCGCGCCGGTCGGCGATGCGAGCCTGTGCCGGGCGACGGTGGCTTCCGCATGCCAGGACGTCGGGTCAGGAGTCCGGGACGCCCTCGCAGCCGGTACCTCCGCGGGGCGTCGGCCCAGGGGATCTCAGACAGCGCGTCGGGCGCGGTGGCGGGCTTCCCGGAGCCGTACCTTCGACGGGAGGCGGTCCAAGCCGGCCGAGTCTCGTGCGTGTGCGAGCGTTTCCCGGCTCAGTCGCCCCAGAGTCCGCGCTGGATCGGCGTGAGGTTCCAGCAGCAGCCGTACGCGTGCGGTGGGAGCGGTACGTCGGCCCGCCAGCCGTACATGAGCCCGTGAGACCCCGTCCAGGGCTTGCGCCTCTTCCTCGATGACGTGCTCCAGCGTGCGGCCGTTCAGCCGGGCCGCCGGGCCGTCTTCGATGTCGACCAGGACCTGGCCCAGGCGGTGTCTGCGTTGCGCGAGGAGCCACCACAGCAGCAGGACCAGCAGCACGGCGAGCACCGCGATGACGGTCGGCCACCACCAGCCTTCCTCCCGCCACCGGGTGCGCCCCTCGGCGCCCAGCACCACATCGCCCGGCCCGCGGAAGGGCCACCAGCCCGGCACGTCGAAATGCCAGTGACGCTGCAGATCCAGGCCACCCAGCAGTACGCCGCCGCCCAGGGCGAACAGTCCGAGGCCGAGCAGCCCCAGCAGTACCCGGTTCACTGTCTTGAGCATCAAGATCGCCTCAGTCCTTCTTGGGGCGCCGGACGCGCACGGTCAGCGTGGGTCGCCGGGCGAGACGCAAGGACGTCACGGTTTCCCCCAGCGTGGCGTCCAGGTCGGTGCGGACCTCCTCAAGATCGCGGAAATGTGCCCGTGCCAGGGCTTTGACCTTGCGGCGGCCGACAGCGACCCGTGCCGACTGGACACCGGGGACCTGCATGGCCCGGTCGCGCAGAACCAGGGCTGCCGCACGGCGGTCGAGCCCGGCGCGGACCTCCTCTGTCCCGGGGGCACCGGTGGGCTTCCGCATGGGCAGCAGCCTGCGCAGACCCGGCGTCACCGCCAGCAGGAAGAGCCACAGGCCAAGGGCCATCGCGACAGCGGCCCCGACGATCATCCAGGTGTCGTCCAGCGGCCGTGTGGCCAGCTCCTCGGCGAGCCGCCGCCGCCAGCGCATCGCACTTCGGCCCGCCCGCACCGAGACCACGTCGTACAGGAGCAGTCCGGTGGCCGCGGCGGACAGCAGGGCCACCAGGGCCGCGGGAATCCGCCGTGCCGACCAGAAACGGCGCGCCGACCGGCGTGATCCGTCTCCCGCCTCCGTCGCATCCGCGCCCGGCCCCGGAGGGCCGTCGGCGGACGGCACCGCCGGCCCGGGGTCGGAGGAAGGAGCACTGTCGCCGGTCGGCCGCCGCCAGGTGTGCGCGCTCATCTCACCCTCTTCTGGTCCATGTGCCGCGTGTGCACCGAGTGCAGCCTCTCGACCGACACCACGAGGTCGGACACCTCCATGCCGGCCCATGTGCTGAGCCGTTCGGTGACCTCCCGGCGCACCGCGGCGCACTGCGCCCCGATGTCGGACGGATAGCCGAGCTCGACGGTGATGCGCACCCGCGCCTCGCCGAGCACCGCCTGCCGTACGGCGGCGGGTTCGGCGTCTCGTCCCGCGGTGTTCCGCTCCGGTGCCCGCCGCACGGATGTATTCACGTGGGGCGGCCGGCGGCCGGGTGGTACGTGGCCGGTCGACTCGGTGAACCGGGTCAGCGCCTCGCGCGCCGCCCGGGAAGCGATCTTCGCGACGACCCGGTCGGCGACGGTGATCGCGCCGCGCTCCCCGCGGGGGACGCCCGGACGCCGATCTGCTTCACCGGTCACTGCCGCCAGTCTCCCCGAGTGCGTCGCCGGTCGTCGCGGATCCGCTCCTGCCGGTCCCGGCGGCGGACGAAGTCGCCCGGTTCGAGATCACCTTCCATGAACCGCCCGACCACGAGACCGAGGACACCCAGCCCCAGCACCAGCACGAAAGCCCAGAAGTCACCGAAATACGCGGCGAAACCCAGCGCCATTCCGGCCATCAAGCCCACCACGGCCCTGCTCATCACATGCTCCCTCACTCAAGCGGGCTGCTCCGCCCCGGCTACCGGATCCGCTGCCGCTCTTCCCCTTCGTCCTCCTCGTCCGGCAGCTTCACGTCGCTGACCATGAGGTTGACTTCCACGACCTCCCGA
Source organism: Streptomyces sp. MB09-02B (assembly GCF_033794485.1). Classification (NCBI taxonomy): domain Bacteria; kingdom Bacillati; phylum Actinomycetota; class Actinomycetes; order Kitasatosporales; family Streptomycetaceae; genus Streptomyces; species Streptomyces sp. MB09-02B. The sequence continues at coordinate 32,629 of NZ_JARGEE010000014.1, read as the reverse complement.
CCCGCCATCCGCTCCACCGCGGAGATCACGTTCTCCCGCACCGCACCGGCCACGTCCGTGATCGAGACGCCGTAGTCGACGACGACCTCCAGATCGATGGCCGCCTGCAGCTCTCCGACCTCGACACTGACCCCGCGCGTGACGGATTTGCCGCTGTCGGAGCCAGGCATGCGCTCCCGCACGGATCCCATCGAGCGCGCGAATCCGCTGCCCAGGGCATGGACGCCGGGCACGTCCCGTGCCGCCATTCCGGCGATCTTCTCCACCACCACGTCGGCGATGGCCGTCCGGCCGCGCGAACCGGGCGCACCGCCGTGCCTCACGCCGGTGTTCTCAGTCATCGGGATTCCTCCCTCATGAGGCTCACACAGCACTCATCGATACGATTATAGTCATTTAAGTGCATTTCAACCGACTTTCGGCCGCGGAGGAGGTTAGGGGACGGTGGCAGTCGAGGCGTGGACGCAGGCAGTACGGCATCAGCTCGCCCTGGGCAGACTGCTCCCGCTCGGCGGGCCCGACGACGGGACATGGATCACCGAGCAAGCGGCCGTCCGGGACCTCGGGCGCGCGGCCGACGAAATTCCCGGTGTCCGGCTGGAGACCCTGCGCGTCGGGTCGGCACCGCACGCGCCCGTGTCCGAGCCGGCTGTCCGTCCGCCGGCCAGCGCGCTACCGCCCGGCCCGCTCAGGATCGAAGCCACCTTCGCGGCATCACTCGGGGAGCCACTGCCTCACACCGCCGACCAGTTGAGGAGCGCACTGCTCAGCTGGGCCTCTGAACGGCTCGGCCTGGTCACCGTGACAGCCGACCTGCGGGTGACGGATCTCCTTGAGGGTCCGGAGACAGTCGAGAAGTCGCGGACCACAGCGGAGCCCATGAGGCCGACGCCGAAAGCCGCAGCCGCAGCCGCAGCCGCACGAAGCTCGCCCCCGGTGACCGGAACAGGATCCATGCAGGGGCCCGACGGGGAGCTCGCGGACGTCGTGACGGGCGTTCCGGGCGTCGCCCGCCTCACCGCCGTGCCGGGTAGCCGCCCGGTCAAGGTGGAGGACCATGACGATCCACCCGGTCGGCACGTCGAGATCCACCTCGCGGTCGCCCCCGGACACCATCCATTGGCAGTCGCCCGCGCCGTCCGGGACGCCGTAGCCGACGCAGTCATCACCAGCACCGCTGGCACCACGGGCTCGGTCACCGCCGCCGTCCTCGTCACAGAAACCGCGGCCCGGCCGCCCAGGCGTCCAGGGCCGTCGGCGCCGAGGTGACGGGTGTCTCGATCACGAATGGCGTCAGCCGCGGTGGGCCCAGCCCACCCCGCTCCACCCGCTGGGACACGACTCGTACGGAGCCGCACGGACCTGTACGGACCCGTACGGTCACCACGCTGAGCACCCCTCAGCGCTCAGCCGGACGCACATCACCGGCCGGCGTCGTGCCATGAAGGCGCCCACATCTCTCGCTGCAGAAGCCCTGCCCCGTCACGGTGTAAGACCTGCCCGGCAGGGCACTCGCAGCCAGACAGGAGGTTTGCACGGCCGCCGACCGACGAAGCAAACGTCGTCCTCGCTCCGCGGTCGCGCGATGCGCTTCCCGCTGCGGAAGAAGCGGCGCATACCCAGCTGCGGCCCGGTCTCAGCGGCTCCCCAGGCGGCGCCGAGCCACTGCCTCCTTCAGAGAGAGTCTCATCATGAGCAGCAATACGACGGTTCGCCCCCTTCTCCCGAAGACATCGGGCAGCGACTTCGCCCGATTGTCGCGAAAGATCGCTGATGCCGGCCTGCTGGGGCGCCGTCCCGGCTATTACGCACTGCGGATCGCGGGGGTGGCCGCGCTCTACGTCAGTGGGTGGGCCGCCGTCGCACTCGTCGGCGACAGTTGGTGGACCCTGGCGGTCGCCGCCTTTCTGGCCGTGGTCTTCGGCCAGGTCGCCCTACTCGCCCATGACGCGGCCCACCGTCAGGTGTTCCGCCGACGCCGGGCCAGCGAAGCATCCGGGCGGATCGCCGGCGCCGGCGTCGGGATGAGCTACGGCTGGTGGCAGGACAAGCACACCCGCCACCACGCCAACCCCAACCACGAGGAACTCGACCCCGACCTCGACCCCGACCTGCTGGTCTGGTCCCAGGATCAGGCCCGGGCCGCCAAGGGGCTCCCCCGTCTGATCGGCCGCTGGCAGGCGTTCCTGTTCTTTCCGCTCCTCACCCTGGAGGGGTTCAACCTGCACGTGTCGAGCGTGAAGGCGCTGGCCAACCGCTCGCTCAAACACCGAACTCTCGACGGCACCCTGCTGTTCACGCACTTCGCGCTCTACCTGACCGTCCTGCTGTGGCTGCTGCCGCCCGGCATGGCGATCGCCTTCCTCGCCGTCCACCAGGGCCTGTTCGGCATCTACCTGGGCTCCCTCTTCGCGCCCAACCACAAGGGCATGCCGATCCTGACAGGCGAGGACCGCCCGGACTTCCTGCGCCGCCAAGTGCTCACCTCACGCAACGTGCGCGGCGGCCTGTTCACGGACATCGCACTGGGCGGGCTGAACCATCAGATCGAGCACCACCTTTTCCCCAGCATGCCCAGCCCCAACCTGCGCAAGGCCCGGACCGTCGTGCGGCGCCACTGCCAGGAACTGGGTCTGGACTACGTGGAGACCGGGCTGCTCACCTCCTACCGCCTGGCCCTCGCCAGTCTCCATCAGGCCGGAGCACCGCTCCGGCACGCCCACGTCCCGGCCCAGGAACGTGCGGCAGCCATCGGCAGCGGTGACGTGTAGCGGACGGCACACACCCGCCCCGTCGAGAGCGGTAGGGAGCGACGGGCGTGGCGACGTCTCACCACAGCCTGGGACACGGCCACGGACGGACCCGGCGGCACCGAGGTGATACTCCGCCATCTCCGGTATGACGACGTGGGCCGCCGCCCTCGCCTGACGCGGGCTCGGCGGAAATCTCTCAGGCGATGTCGTGGACGTTGTGCTCGGTCAGGTCGGATGCGTGCCGGGCGACGGCACGGTAGTCGGCATCGTCGTGGAGGACAGTCAGGCCGTGGTGAGCCGCGGTGGCAGCGATGACGAGGTCGACCGCTGAGGCGCTGCGATGCTCCCCGGCCCTGGCCATGCGGTGCTGCACCGCACCGATCCAGCGCCCCGCGATCTTCGGCACCGACACATCTGGGTAGAGGTCGGTGAACATCTCCATGATCTCGTCGTACTCGCGACCGTTCCGGGCGCTGTGAAGAAACTCGGCGCGTTGCACGTAGCAGGATGCGATGGCCCCGGCATCGATTGCGTCGTACCAGGCCGATTGCAGTTTGGGATCACGGAGCAGCCGCACCAGGCCGGACGTGTCGAGCAAGTAGATCACCGGCTGCGCTTCTCCGCCTCGTGCAGGCGCTCGGCGTCCTCCACGGCACCCCACTCACGCGCACGCTCGAAGTGGCGACTGATGCGGGCCGCACGCTCCTGCTGCTCGGCGTAGAAGCGCAGAGCGAGATTGACCGCCTCTTTCTTGGTCCTGACCTTTGACAGGGCCATGGCGCGCTCCAGGGCGTCGTCGTCGATGTCGATCTGGGTCACTGACATCCGGCACCTTCCGCCCATATGTTGGTGATGTACATAGAAGAATACGCTACCAACATTCGTAGGTCCACGTCCGCATGTCGAATCCAGGTATGCGCAGTGGCAGCGGACACTCCAGATCATCCTGCGAGACGCTGCGGCTCGGTCGGCGCAAGCGTCACCCGCCCACATCGCCCGACTGCTCGCGGTGCCCGTGCCGCAGTGTGCCCGTAAGGGCGGAAAGCCTCGGTCACCAGCGGTGCGATGTGACCCGCACGACCACCTCAGCAACAAGCATCTGCGTACGTCAGAGCCATACGGGACACCCAGGCACCGTCGCTTCCCAAACTGAGAGCGCGAGTTCGATTCTCGTCACCCGCTCCAGAGAGAAACCCCAGGTCAGCGACCTGGGGCTTCTTTATTATCTAGACCAATTTGGTGGCTCCGTGCCCTCCACGTGTCCTCTGCCCGTTGGCAAAGCGGGTGGATGCTTCCTCCGCCTGAGCCCCGCGCAACGGCCGCCGCGCCCAGAGGCAGAGATGGCCCGGAAGCGCTGGCCGACTTCAGGCAGATCCTTCGGACGGGGACTGCCTCCTGCCCCTGGACGAGGGTGATGCACCCTCGTCCAGGGGCACGGTCCGGCAACGGAGGATCAGTGCGCGGCGCGGCGGGCCAGGGCCCCGCGCGAGCGGGTCACCAGCGCGGCCAGCACGGCGGCGCCGAGGGGCACGGCCACCAGGAGGGCGCCGAGCGTCTCCCAGGGGATGATGATCGGCACGTACGGCGGGGCGTCACCGGCGCCGCCCCAGCCGTTGTCGAGAGCCTCCTGGTAGAAGCGCGTCTGCTCGCGCTCCTCGGTGAGCCGCAGCCCGATCGCGGGCAGGACACCGGCCGCCGAGCCGAGGACCACACCCATCGCGGCGACCACACCGCACTGGAAGCCGCTGAGCATGCGGCGCACCCGAGGCGGGGCTCCGACCGCGGCGAGCGTCTTGAGATCGGCCTCCGCGTCGGCCTGGGCGAGACCGGTGGCGATGCCGGCCGCACCGATGGTGACCAGGCCGGCGAAGACGGTCAGCGCGAGCAGGACGAGCCCGTTCTCGTCGACCCAGCCCTGCTCCACGGTCAGCTCGACGTTGCTGCCGAGCTTGGCGATCTCGGCGTCGAGCTTCTGCCGCTCCTCGGTGCTGGGGATCCGGTCGGTGCTGAAGAAGGCGCCGAGGGGGACGGTGGTCAGTCCGGCGGCCTTGGCGGCGGCGGGGCTGAGCACGCTCTGCACTCCGTAGGAGTCGGGCGAGCCCGGCACCTGGTAGGCGGGCAAGGACTTCAGCTCGCCCGGGACCGGCTTGTTCTGCTCGGCGGCGCGGTCGGCGGCCTTCGGGTCGGTGATCAGCTTGATGCCGACGGCGCCGTTCCTGTCGACCTGGGGCTTGTGGAAGCTGACGAGCTTTCCGTCGGCGAGGGCCTTGGCCGCGCCCGGGTCGTCGATGCCGAGGACCTTCAGAAGCGGGGCGTCGGCGATGAGGAGACCGCCGTCGACGTAGATGCCGTTGCCGTCGGGCGAGAGGCAGCGCCAGTCCTTGGCGAGCGCGCGCCGCTGCTCCTTGCTGTACTTCTCCGCGGGGTCGGAGCCGTCGGGGGTGCTGACCCACAGCGGGCACTCGTTGGCCGGCGGGGTGACGACCTCGAAGCGGCCACAGCCCTCGCCCTCGTCGTACGGGGCGCAGCCGGGCTTGCCGACGGCGATCCGGAACACGTCGGCGCGGACGTCGACGGGCAGCGTCCGCTGCACGGCGTCGCGGACCTCGGGGACGTCCCGGCCGCCCTCCTCGGTGACGAGCGCGGCGACGGCCCCGTACGGCAGGCCGGCCTGGTACTCGGCCAGACTCTGGGCGTCGCTGCTCGCGGCGTACGTCGAGACGGCGACGGTGCCCGCGACGGCGGCCAGGACGGCGGCGACAGCGGGTGCCGTACGGCCCCGGTTGCGGACGGCGTCCCGCAGGGCGAGGCGCGGCGAGAGCGGCAGCCAGCGGCTGGCCCGGCCGAACAGGCCGACCAGGGCGGGCGTCATGGCGACCACACCCAGCTCGGCGATGGCCGAGCCACCCGCGACCAGGACGAACTGGTCGGAGACGACCGAGCCGTACAGGGCGATGGCCGCGCCGAGCAGGACGGCGCCCAAGCCGATCAACGGCAGCACGCGGTTGCTGCGGCGCACGCCGCGACGGCCGGTGAGGGAGGCCAGGACGGTCTGCCGGGAGGCGGTGACGGCCGGGACGATCGCGGAGAGCAGGCCGGTGAGGATGGCGAGCGCGGCGATGGCGAGCAGTTCCAGCGGCCTGACGGTGAAGCCGCCGAACCGCTGCCCCATGTAGTCCTCGAGGAGCGGCCGGAGGGCGAAGGTCAGGACCAGGGCGAGGACCATGCCGACCAGGGCCGCCGCGACGCCGATGACGAGGCCGCCGCTCAGCACGATGGCCCGGATGTGGCTACGGGCACCGCCGTTGGCGCCGACCAGGCCCAGCTGGCGGCGGGAACGACGGGCACCGACGGCGAAGGCGGGACCGGCGAGTAGGCAGATCTCCAGCATCGCCAGGCCGACGACCGTGCCCACGGCGGCGAGCGCGGCGGCGTCGGTGCTCCCGCCGCTCTCGTAGTTGGACCAGCCTTCCTTCTGGTAGAGCGGCACCTCGGAGTCGGCGGGCGGGTCGAGGGCCACGGCCCGCGAGGTGACCAGGACGCCCTTGGCGTTGATCGCCTGGACCGTGTTCCACGTGAAACCACCGGACTTCTTCACCAGGTAGGTGGTGGAGTCCTCGGGCTTCGGCAGTCCGGCCTTCTCGACCGCCTTGGCGTACGGCGCGAGGAAGGCCCCCGGCAGGGCGTTGACCTGCTGTGCCTTGAGGTCGCTGGGCAGCTCGTACGAGCCGCTGATCACATAGGTGCGGTCGAAGCCGCGGGCGGTGAGGGTGGAGCCGACGGACAGCCCGCTGCTCTCCAGGAACCGGGTGGTCGCGGCGATCTCGTCGTTCTTCTCGGGGAAGCGGCCCTCCTGCAGCCGCATGATGCCCCGGGCGACGGGATCGGCGGCGGCCAGCTCACGGACCTCGGCCTGGAGCAGACCGTGCCTGGTGGTCAGCTTGGCGCTGCCCCTGCTGTCGGTCAGCACCGTCGAACCGGCCGGAATGCTCTTGGTGACATCGGTCGGGCCGTCAGGCCAGGACTTGCCCGGCGAGTCGTAGTCCCCGGCCGGGGTGTGCTGCTCGCCCGCGGGGTCCTGCAGGATGGCCACGCCGGCCGCTCCGGCATCGGAGAAGCGAGCGTCGGCGGCACCCAGGGTGCGCTCCATCCGCTGCGCGGGGGTGAGTTCGGCGCTGCGCACGGTCAGGTCCAGGGCGCTCACGCCCAGGATCGGCAGCGCGATCATGGCGAGGACGAGGAAGCTGCGGCCCTTGGAGCGCCAGGCGTCACGGCGGGCGATGCGGACCGCGGCCCGCCAGGAGTGGAACCAGGTCGTCACCGCTGGGCCGCCCGGCCGGTCAGGAGCGAGTCGGCGTCGCTGCGTACGGTCTGGTCGACGACGTCGCCGTCCCGCAGGAAGACGACCCGGTCGGCCCAGGCGGCGAACCGCGGCTCGTGGGTGACCATGATGCCGGCGGCTCCGGCGTCGCAGCGGGAGCGCAGCAGGGCCAGCACGGACTCGCCGGTCTCGGAGTCGAGGGCGCCGGTGGGCTCGTCGGCGAGGACGAGCCGGCGGTCGCCGACTAGGGCGCGGGCGATGGCCACGCGCTGCTGCTGGCCGCCGGACATCTCGTCGGGGAACCGGTCGGCGAGATGGCCGAGGTCCATCTCGGCGAGGGCGGCGAGGGCCTCGGTGCGGGCCTTGCGGGCCGATATGCCGTCCAGTTCGCGGGGCAGGGCCACGTTCTCGGCGGCGGTGAGGGCCGGGATGAGGTTGTAGTCCTGGAAGACGTAGCCGATGCTGCGGCGGCGCAGGGCGGCGAGCCCCTTGATGCCGAGGGCGGTGATGTCGGTGCCCTCGACGTAGACCTGCCCGGAGGTGGGGGTGTCGAGGCCGCCGGCGATGGTGAGCAGGGTGGACTTGCCGGAGCCCGACGGGCCCATGACGGCGACGAGTTCACCGGGGTGGACGTCGAGGTCGATGCCGCGCAGGGCGTGCACCTCGGTGGCGCCGGAGCCGTGGACGCGGGTCAGGTTCCGCAGACTCAGCGCGGGCTGCTGCTGTGTGGACATGGTTCCCCCTCGGGCGTACGCCGGCGAACGGCCGGACGTCGGTGCGACGGACGGTCGTTGGCAGCGCCGTGCGTACGGTATGGGTCTGGTCGGGTGGTTCGGATCTTCATGTGGGTCGGGTGGACCCGGTGGGTCGGGTGGGTCGGTGAACCCGGTGGACTTGGTCGGCCCTGTGGATCGGTCGGTCCTGTGGATCCGGTTTTCGGGTGCTCAGGTCCGGTCGTGAAGGGCGGACGTCACGGGCGGACGTCACGGGCGGTGGCGTGCGGCCTCCTCTGCCTTGGCCCCCGCCCGCGCTCCCATCTCCGCCGCTCCCGCTACCGCCCCCGGCGGGGCCGGCTCCGGCCCCGCCGCCGGGGCGGTCGACGAGAGACGGATCAGCCGGGACTCGCAGTGGTCGAGCCAGCGCGCCTCGGCCTCGGTCTGGAAGATCAGCTGCTCCAGGACGAGGAGCCAGGCGATGTCGTCCCGTTCCCGGGCCCCGTTCTTCTCCACGGCGGCGAGGGCCTGCGCCTTCAGCCGGGTGTAGTCCTGCATGGCCTTCACGGTGTGCCGACGCTGGGACTGGATGACGTCACGGATGTCGACCCCGGGCGCCCCGACGGCCATGGCCAGCTTGATGGCCAGCTCGTCACGGGCCGGGCTGGTGCGGTCGACGGGGTTCTCGAACCAGCTGCGCAGTTCGACGCGACCGCTGTCGGTGATCGTGTAGAGCGGGTGGCCGGCCTCGTCCTCGCCGTCCTGCACGACCATGCCGTCGCGTTCGAGCCGGCTGAGCGTCGTGTAGACCTGACCCACGTTGAGCGGCCAGGTGGAGCCGGTACGGGACTCGAACTCCGTACGGAGCTGTGAGCCGTAGCGCGGGCCGCGTTCGAGGAGGGCGAGAAGCCCGTGACGGATGGACATACCGAGTATGTATACCGAGTAAGTCCGCGTGGACCAAGCGTCCTGAGGTGGACCCCGGAGGTCCGACTCAAGGGGGACCCGGGCCGTCGCGAGCCGCTCGGCTGCGGCGCATCCGCACCCCGGGGAAGCCGATGCCGAGGCCCACCAGAGCCGGCCCCACGCCCAGTGTGAGCACGGGAATCCGCCGGTCGGAGAGGTCGAGGGGAGCCTCGGTGCCGGTCCGGTGAGCGGCCGCCGGCAGCTCCGCGGGCAAGCTCTCGGCGGCCGGGGCGTCCGTCTCGGGTACCACCTCGACCCCCTCGTCCGACTCCTCGGCGGGCTCCTCCTCTGTTGCCGTTTTAGTACGAGTGGGCTCGACCGAGCTCGTGGAGAACGGCGAGCCGGAGGGGTCGGCCGGTCAGCCGGGCCGCTCCCGGCCCTCCCCCGCCGACCGCCCCGCGAGGGAGGCGGAGTCGCTGGGCGCGGGCGCGTCGGGCGGCCCCGACGGCTCGGGTACCGCCGGGCGGGCGGGTCCGGCGGATCCGGAGGAGGGCGACGCCGACGGGGCGGACGGGGCGGTCGGGGTGGACGGGCGATCGGGCGGGGTGGGTGCGGCGGTCGTGGCCGCGGAAACGTTCGGAGCGGGGCGTGAGCGGGCGGTGCGGCGGAGGCCGTCGCCGAACCGGGACGAGGGGCCGGCGGGCGCGGGACGGACGGGATGGTGGGCGGCCCGGAGTGTCTTCGGAAAGGGAGTTCTCCTACACGGCCGGCGACGTCGCCGACGACCTTCTCTCGTTCGTCGGCGATGCCCAAGGAGTCCTCAACCCGCAGCAGGATGCTTGATGCGGGCCACCGCATCCTGAAAGACGCCATGCGTGCAGTCGCGACGGCCTCACTCGACTGCCGTTCGAGGCGGAGCCACTCCCGGTCGCCGGGGACCAGCCGGAAGCCCTGCTCTCCCCCAGCCCTGTTTCGTGCCCATAGCGTGCCCTTCAGAGCAGACAACCACGGTCAGCAACGGTGCAACCAGCCCCTCGCACCTGCCGCCTGACAACGAGTTTTCCCAGGCCAGAGGCCCTACCTCTACGCAAGCGCCGTCGCTTCCCAAGCTGAGAGCGCGAGTGCTGGGCGGGCGCAACACCGTCACCACTCCCACCATCGGAACGTGCCTCTGACCTGGGGCTTCGTGGGACGCTACACCACCTTCCAGCGCAAGAAGCCCTCAGCCCGCAGTTCCCTCGAAGCAAGGCTGATTGGCGTTCCCGGGCGCCGCGGAGGCGACGGCTGCCGAAGCCTCTCTCGCCGGTTGCGACTCGACCGACCCCCTGCGCACCCGACATGACCTGGGAAAAAAGCTCCTGCTCGCGGCAACCCTGTGCGGAGTCTGTGACCACAAGGAAGCGGATCCGGCCGGTTCCGGTGGCCGGATCCCGCTTTCTCTCGTGAACGGCTTGCAAGGAGAACACCCCCCTCATGAACAACCCCACGAACGGCGGGCGCCGCGGGCGTCATCGCCGTCGCTGGACCGCCACCGGTCTGGTCCTCGGCGTGCCCGCCGTCCTCGTGCCGTATCTCCTCTACGCTCAGCAGGACTCACAGGCCGCGACGGTCGACGGCACTGCCTACTACCGGCTGGTTTCCGTGCGCAGCGGCAAGGTGCTGGACGTCAGCAGCTTCTCCACCGCCGACGGCACCCGTATCCAGCAATACACCGACCAGAACACCGCCAACCAGCAGTGGAAGCTGGAGCCCAGCGGGGACGGCTACTACGAGCTGGTGAACCGCAACAGCGGCAAAGTGCTGGGCATAGCAGGCAATTCCACCGCGCAGGGGGGCGCCGCCGAGCAGCAGACCAACAGTTCCGCCACCTCTCAGGAATGGCGGATCAGCAACGTGAGCGGCTCCGACGCCGTCACCTTCACCTCCCGCAGGAGCGGCCAGGTCCTGGACGTGTCCGGGGGATCAACGGCCCAGGGCGCGGCGGTCATCCAGTATCCGAGCCGGGGCACCACCAACCAGCAGTGGAAGCTGGTGAAGGTGGCCGAGGCCTCGGCGGCCGGGGCCGACAGCGGGCAGACCACGGCCGCGGCAGGACCGTATGTGTGGAAGAACGCACAGGTGGTGGGCGGCGGTTACGTCACCGGGCTGGTGTTCAACCAGAAGGAGAAGGGCCTGCTGTACGCGCGCACCGACATGGGTGGCGCCTACCGCTGGGACACCGCGGCCGAGCAGTGGATCCCGCTGACCGACTGGATCGGCGAGAAGGACTGGAACCTGTTGGGCATCGATTCGCTGGCCACCGACCCCGTCGACCCCAAACGGCTCTACCTCGGGGCGGGCACCTACACCAACGACTGGGCGGGCAACGGCGCGATCCTGCGCTCCACCGACCGGGGCCGCACCTTCAAGCGCACCGATCTGCCGTTCAAGCTGGGCGGCAACGAGGACGGCCGCGGGGCGGGCGAGCGGCTGGTGGTCGACCCCGCGAACAACGCCAACCTGCTCCTCGGCAGCCGCAAGAACGGCCTGTGGCGCAGCACCGACCACGGCGTCACATGGCGCCAGGTCTCCTCGTTCCCCGTCAAGGACGGGGCGAGCAGCGGCGCGGGCATCTCCTTCGTGACGTACGGCCCGGCCGGCAGCAAGACGATCTACGTCGGTGTCGGCGACAGGTCCACCTCCCTGTACCGCTCCGCCGACGGCGGCAGCACCTGGAAGGCCGTCTCCGGTCAGCCCACCGGTCAGTTGCCGCAGCACGGTGTGCTCTCCGGGGACGGCTCGCTGTACCTGACGTACACCGACAACCTCGGCCCCAACGGCGTGACGGGGGGCTCGGTGTGGAAGTACACGCCCGGCAGCGGGACGTGGAAGAACGTCTCGCCGTCCAAGGGCGATTACGGCTTCTCCGGTCTGGCCGTCGACCCGCGCAAGCCGTCCACGGTGATGGTCACCACCCTCGGGCGCTGGTGGCCCGAGGACGAGATCTACCGCAGCACCGACGGCGGCACGACGTGGAAGGCACTGGCCGACAAGTCGGTGCGCAACGCCTCCGCCGCCCCTTACGTCGGTACCCACACCGGGCACTGGATGACCGCCCTGGCCATCGACCCCTTCAACTCCGGGCACGTGCTGTACGGCACCGGCAACGCCATCCTGCGCAGCAAGGACGCGGGCGCCTCCGACAGCGGCGGCACCAGCCACTGGAGCATGGGGGCCCGAGGGCTGGAGGAGACCTCGCTGCTGGACGCGATCGCCCCTCCCGGCGGCGCCACCGTCATCACCTCCATGGGCGACCAGGGCGGCTTCCGGCACGACGACCTGACCAAGGTGCCCTCCGGGCGGCTGAAGAACCCGATGATGACCAACAGCACCGACATCGACTTCGCCCAGTCCAAGCCCACGCTGATGGTCCGCGTCGGCCGTGGCGGCGAGCAGGACGGCGCCTGGTCCGCCGACGGCGGCAGCAGCTGGAACGGCTTCAAGGCAGAGCCGGTGGCCGGCGCCCAGGACGGCCGTGTCGCCCTCGCGGCGGACGGCTCGGCCATCGTCTGGACCCAGGCGGGCCAGACCCCGTACCGCTCGACCGACAAGGGAGCGAGCTGGTCGAGGGTCAGCGGCCTGGGCAACGACGCCGTGGTCGTCGCCGACCGCTCTTCGGCCAGGACCTTCTACTCCCTGTCCGGCGGCACGCTCTACGCCAGCACCGACGGCGGCGCGACCTTCACCGCCCGCGCCACCGGCCTGCCGTCCGGCCGCCTCACGGCCGTCCCCGGCATCGCCGGAGACCTGTGGATCGCCGGCAGCACCAAGGGGCTGCTGCACTCCACCGACGGTGGCCGCACCTTCACCACGCTCAGCTCGGTGAAGTCCGCCTCCGCCCTCGGCTTCGGGAAGGCCAAGCCGGGCACCTCGTACCAGGCCGTGTACCTGCTCGGTACCGTCAAGGACGTCACCGGAGTCTTCCGCTCCACCGACAAGGGCGCCACCTGGGTCCGCGTCAACGACGACGCCCACCAGTGGGGCGCCATCGGAAGCGTCGGCGTCATCACCGGCGACCCCGACACCTACGGCCGCGTCTACGTCGGCACCAACGGACGCGGCCTCCAGTACGGCGACCCGTCCTGACCCACACACCCGAGCGGGGCCGCAGCCACAACGGCGGCGGCCCCGCCATGGCGGGGGACGTCAAGAGGTGTGCATCCGCGACCCGGCCGCCGGACGACTCCCCTCGACGAGGAAGCCCGACATGGGAACAGTCTCGTCACCCGCTCCATACGAAACCCTCAGGCCAACGGCCTGGGGTTTTTGTTGTCCAGACCGGTGGGCCGGTCTGGACAACAAGCGCACCACTACGCCTCGCGTACTACGTAGGGGGGCTTTCAAGGCGTCACCCTCTGGTCCACCCACTGATCCGGCGGGGCGACGTCACGCAGGGACGCCGAGCGGCGAGTGCTCGAGCACGCGGGGCTTGTACTCGACCAGCTGGATGCGGCCGTCGAAGGTGCGGTGCTCGATCATCTCGAGGGCGACGTCCGGATAGCCGTCGTAGATGCGTTCTTCGCCCGTGGCCCCGGTGATCACCGGGAACATCACGACCCGGAAGCGGTCGACGAGTCCGGCCCGTAGCAGGGACCGGCTCAGGCTGAGGCTGCCGATCGTGCTGAGGAGCCCCGAGCCACTCGACTTCATGGCACGGACCGCCTCGACGGCGTCGTCGCGGACGAGCGTGGAGTTGGCCCACGTCAGTGGCTCCTCGAGTGAGGAGGAGAACACCACCTTGGACGCTTGCGAGAGCTCGTCGACGGACGCCTCTTCCTCGGGCCGGAACTCGTCCTGGCCACTGGGCACCTCGCCTGCGGCGAAGCCTGACATCAGGCGGTAGGTGTTCGCTCCCATCAGGTAGGTGACCTCGGGCTGCTCGCCGAGCCACGCGAGGTACTCCGGGCCCTCGAGGCCCCAGAAGCCGGGCCATCCCTCGCCCGATGCGCAGCCGTCGAGGGAGGTGATGAAGTCGACGAGAAGCTCCGACATGGCGGTGTCCTTTCCTGGGGTGTGCACGAGCTTGGACCGGCCGGGAGCCACAAACTCATCGGCCACGCTGTGGAGTGACGAGAAAGCGCATGACGCCGCAGCCGATCAGGTCTGCGGCGCCGCCGTGCAGTCGCGCACCGCGACGCGAAATTGGCCGTCACCAATGCCTTCACGCCGGGCGCCGCGAGCACAGCTGAAGCCGCACGGGCGCGGCTCCGCTCCCTTCCCCCACTCCGTGCCCTCCGCGTGCCCGTAAGGACGGAAGACCACGGTCAACAGCGGTGCGATCCGACCCATACGACCACCCCGAGGATCAGATATGTGCACTGGTCAGGGCCATACAGCTCACCCAAGCGCCATCGCTTCCCAAGCTGAGAGCGCGAGTTCGATTCTCGTCACCCGCTCCAGAATGAAACCCCAGGTCAGTGGCCTGGGGTTTGTTATCTAGTCCAATTTGAGGGTGACGTGCCCTTTGCGTGCCCCAAGTCGCGCCAGCGCGCCCCAGGGGGACGCCAAAGGGTAATCCCTGAAGGTGCATCAGCCAGGTATCTCGAACAGGAAGACCGCCCCACCCTCGGCCGGGGTGGCTGGTGCCTGGATGCCGTCGGTGCCAGTGCGACAGGTACGTCCTTGTACACCTGTCGACGGGCAGCAAGGCAGTCCGGGCGTTCCTGAGTGGACAGAGCGGGCGTTCGCTGAGTGAACGCCGCTCCCGATTCCTGAGTGAACAGCTCGGCTCCGGCGCGGCGCTGAGACATGCAGTCGTGCCTGTACCTCGTTCGCGTTGAAACGCCGACGCCTGGAAGGCCAGGCGGCCGCGTCGGGAACAGCGGACCCGGCCGGCACGGTTGCATCGACCGAGGGAGCGGCGCCGCATGGCGGGAACGCGGAGGCCACCAGGTGTCTGTCCCGCCAGGACCGGTCCCCGAGATCGCGGTACGCGCGCCGCACGCTCTGACCCCTATGCAGGTCTGCAGGAGGACTGTTTTATGACTGACCGGCCCTTGACGCTCATGGCAGTACACGCCCACCCCGACGACGAGGCCACCGGAACCGGAGGGGTCCTCGCGCGGTACGCGGCGGAAGGCATCCGCACGGTTCTCGTGACCTGTACCGACGGCGGTTGCGGTGACGGACCGGGAGGTGTCAAGCCGGGCGATCCCGACCACGATCCGGCGGCGGTCGCCTTGCTGCGCCGTCGAGAACTCGAGGCGAGCTGTGACGTGCTGAAGATCAGCGATCTGGAGATGCTGGACTACGCCGACTCCGGGATGGCGGGCTGGCCGGGCAACGACGCCCCCGGATCCTTCTGGCAGACCCCCGTGCAGGAAGGCGCGACCCGACTCGCCGAACTCATGCGGCACTACCGACCTGATGTGGTCGTCACCTACGACGAGAACGGCTTCTACGGCCACCCCGACCACATCCAGGCCCACCGCATCACGATGGCGGCGCTGGAGATGACCGCGCTGACACCGAAGGTGTACTGGACCACGGTGCCCCGCTCGATGATGCGGCGGTTCGGCGAGACCATGCGCGAGTTCCAGGAGGACATGCCGGAGCCGGATCCTGCCGAGGCCGCCGCGCTGGCCGAGATCGGCCTCCCCGACGACGAGATCACCACATGGGTGGACACCACCGCGTTCAGCGGCCAGAAGTTCGACGCGTTGGCCGCGCACGCCAGTCAGGGCGAGAACATCTTCTTCCTCAGGATGGGCAAGGAGAGGTTCGGCGAGTTGATGGGCATGGAGACCTTCGTACGGGTCCAGGACGCCACCGGCGCGGCCGTACCCGAGAACGATCTCTTTGCCGGACTGCGCTGATCCGCCCGTACGACCGGCTTGCCGACCACCTGGGCCGACCCCTCAGCGCGCCCCTGCCCCAGCCAACGTCAATGGGGCGGGGGTCACGGGAGACCGTAGCTCCCGTAGCCCTCGGCCTGGTGAACCTCGCCGGTCAGGTCGGGCAGCCTCGGGCTTGGTGGTTGTCGGCTCGCGGAGATCTGTTCGCCGGCGCCGCTCGCTCATGGGCAGTCGCTCGCGGTGGCCGTCTCGACGTATCGGGGGAGTGCGCATTACGGGCTGGTCTCCGATGCGGTGCGCAGTTCCATCGCTGACTGCATGAGACGGCGCCTCGGGCCCGTCGTGGGCCCGTCGTGGGCCCGTCGTGGGCCCGCCGTGGGCCCGTTGTGGGGCCGTTGTGGGGCCGTTGTGGGACCGTCGAAGGGCGCTCAACGCTGACAACCAGCGCGAGTTGAGTCGCAGGTCGTAGCGTTCATCGATGACACGGCCTCAGGTCAGCGACCCGGGCTTCCCTCTGCCCTTCTTCGGCTACTGATCGCGCGCGGCGGGGCTTGTCTCGCACATTGCGACTCCATCAACCTCGTGCCGGCTAGACGCGGTCCTGGAAGACGCAGCCCCACACGTGTGTGCCCGCGACGCTGCCGTCGGCGCGCATCGCCTCCAGCGTGTAGAAGTGCGTGGTCCCCCGGGCCGCCGTGGTGTCCGTGTAGGCACGGGTCTGCGTCGGCAGCAGTCCGGCGTGCAGCGGCTCGTACGCCTTCGTGGCCGCATTCCACCGTCTGATCCGGTAGCCCGTGACGGTGTCGCATTCGGCCGTCCTGTCGCACCGCCAGGTGATGGACGGCCCGTCCTCGGCGGGTCCGCCGATCACGGTGCCGTAGCCCATGCTGCCAAGATCCCAGTCCCGGGTGACCGTCACGGACGGACGGACGTCCAGCTCGGTGGCCTCGACGACCGTGACCTTCGGATCACTGGGGGGCAGCGCGTTGCCCCAGCGGTCCCTCGCGACGACCGCGTACACGTACGTCTCGCCGTCCGGCAGGTCACCGCAGAGGACCGCGAGCGGGTCGCTCGTGCCCTCATGGCAGGAGGTGGTGCTGAGCCACTTGACCGTGCCGTCGGCCTGCCGGGCGCCGGTCCAGGCCACGTAACGCTCGACATCGTCCTCGGTCGAGGCCGCCCAGCTCACCAGCACGCCGTCGGCGCGCGGGGTGGCCTTCACGCCCGTGACCGGGCCGGGCGCGACGCGGTCGCCGGTGCGGACGACGAGCGGGGCCGACAGTGCCGACTCGTTGCCGGCCGGGTCCACCGCCGCGACCGCGTACGTCACGTACGTGCCCGCGGGCATGTCCAGGTCGTGGCAGACGCCGCCGGTGCTGGTCTCGTCACTGCTCTCCTCGGCGCATGTCACGCGGGTGAGCGCGGCCGGGTCGAGGGTCTTGCCGGGCGAGCGGTAGACGCGGTAGGTCCCGCCGTTGTCGAAGTCCTCGTAGAAGCCGTCGGGCTGCTTCCAGTACACGTCGGTGTAGCCGACTTCGACGATGGATTCGAGGGAGGTCGGGGAGGACTTCGGCGGTGTGCGGTCGACGCCGTCGCCGGTGACGGCGGCGTACGCCGACGGGTTGCCGAGCGCGTCGAGAGCGCGGACCCGGTAGTACCGGACGGTGTTCTCGGGTGCGTCGGTGCGGTACGACGTCGTGGTCGTCGTGCCCAGCAGGTCGAACGGGCCGGAGGCAGCGGGAGCGGCGTACACCTCGTACGTCGCGGCATCGGCGCTCCCCTGCCAGGCCAGGGTGGCCCACCAGGCGTCGCCGACGACCGTGAGACCCGTCGGCGCCGCCGGCCCCGTGCGGTCCACGGACACAGCGGTGGCGTCGAGGCTGCCGACGGACTCGCGGCCCGCCTTGTCGACGGCGCGGACCTCGTACAGGAAGGTCTGGCCCGTGGCGGGCGTCGCGTCCACGAAAGAGGGGGAGGTGAGCGGCGACGAACCGCTGACCTTCGCCCACTGGGTGGTGCTCAGCCGGCGGTACACGCGGTAACCGGCGAGGTCCATCTCCTTGTTCGCGGCCCAGCGCAGGGTGGTCTTCGTGGTGTCCCGGTTGTACGCGGCGGTGAGACCGGTCGGGGCGAGCGGCTTGACCGTGTCGACGGCGGCCTCGGTGCGCGGGGCGTACGTGAACCCGGCGTTGGCGAGGCCGGTCCAGGCAACGTAGTCCACGCGGAGCGTGTGCTTGCCGGCCGGGATGGTCAGGTCGACGGTCTTGCGGGCGGTGGTGGAGACGTTCTTCCACAGGTCGATCTTCCGCACACCGTCGACGTAGACGCGCATGCCGTCCTGCGTCGCGGCGGAGAGCCGGAAGGGACCGCCGGAGCCGAAGTCCCGGGTGAGGGACCAGCGGACGGAGAAGTTGTCCTTGGGCAGTGTGACGCCGGGCGGGTCGCCGTACCCGTAGTTCTCGGCGATGACGGAGTCGCAGGCGGTCAGCTTCGGCGTGCCGCTGAAGGTGGAGTTGCCGAAGTACTGCGCCCTCCAGACGGGAGAGGTGCAGGTGGCGGCCGCGGAGGCAGGGGCGGCGGTGATCAGGCCGCCGGTGGCGGCGAGAGCGGCCGTCGCGGCCAGCACGGTCAACCGGGTACGTGTCATCACAGAGAGTGGGGCCCTTCTGGACCATGGGAAAACATGTGAAACAGGTGACGCCTGTGTGACCCATGAGGCGGGGGCAGGGTTGCCCGGTCCCCTCCCCTTTTTTACGGACGTTCCGGCACACGTCGGCCCGTGCCGGTGCCCTCGGCCAGACGGGAGGACACCGGGCCGCTCCCGGGGGCTGCCGCGCCGGGCAGCACCCTGTGGCCGGCATCCGGAGCCGTCCGGCGACGCGAGTGGGACGGGCGTCATCTTCCGGCCGGGCGGGTCCGCTTGCTCAGCGTCTGTGCGAGGTCGGCGTAGGTCGGACCGGCGTAGGTCAGACCGGCGGTAGGTCAGCCGAGGCGTGCGAACGAGCCGGTCCGAGCGCAGAGCCCGTTCACACGTGCGCCTGATCACCGTTCTTCGGCGCCCAGCAGTGTGCCGTCGGGTCCGTACAGCGCGCCGCCGAAAGGTGCCTGCCCCGACGGTCCACCGCGGGGCGACAGCAAGGGGCCCTCGCCGGGAAGAATCCCGACGAGGGCCCCGTTTCAGCCGGACCTACCGTTCGGCGTTGGAGACCTCACGGTCGCCGACCGGGGTGTTCGCCAGCCAGCAGACACCACCGGCGGGCTCCCAGGCGACGGCGTCGAGCGCCTTCAGGACCCTGCGCACCACAGCATCGACGTCGCCGGGCCAGGCCTCGAAGCCGGTCTCCCCCAGATCGCCGACCCGCATCAGACCCCCGCCGACGAGCTGGGCCAGCAGCCGTTCGGTGAGGTCGCGGTGGGCTTCGCCGGACCGCTCGGACAGCTCTCCCGCCAGGCCGACCAGCCGGTCCACCGGCAGCCAGTCGTCGAGCCCTTCCTCCAGCAGCTCATGACGGATCCGTTGCTCATTCACCGGGCAGATGCACCTTCATTCCCTTGCCTCCCGACGGAAAGATGTCGATCGTCTCTCCACCGGACCTGGACGCGTTCCGCCATTGGATCACCGTGCCGTCCTGCAGCTTGTAGACGTCGGGGATCTTCGGCCCGCGCGCCGGAAGCTTCTCGGCTCCGGTGGTCCAGCGGTCGAACGCCTTCCGCATGTCCTCCACGGAGTCCATCTCGCGGACGTGGCTCTGCTTGCCCTTGGGCAGCTTGTCGAACTCGCCCTTCCACACACCGCACACGTCGTCGGAGTTGTGCACCAGCAGAGGCGTCCTGCCCGCCAGCGCGTCATAGGTGTGGACGCCCTCGACGGTGAGGTTGTACGTGCGGACGTGATCCGTGTACTGGCGGTTGGCCGTGACCTCGGCCGTACGGCCCTCGTCGGTGCGCAGGGTCATGCCCGGCCCGAGGTCGCCGGCCGCGATCCAGTCGTGCTCCGAGACCGACCAGAACGGGTGCTCGTAGGTCGCGGTGAGATGTTCTTCGCCGTTCTCCGTGGCGATCGTCAGCTCGGTGAAGTGCTTGTCCGAGTCGGTGACGATGGTCGCGGTGACCTCGCGTGCGCTGGTCTTCCCGGTCTCCGGGTCGGTGGCGAGAACCCCTGTCACCGAGCTTGATGTCCTCGATGTCCTTCCCGGCCGGAAGGAACTTCAGAAGCTTCAGCACCTTGGCCATGGGCAGGTCCGTCGCAGCCCAGCCGCAGTGGGAGTTGACGCCGATGTCCTTCGCGCACGCCTTCCACTCGTCGGGGTCCGGCAGAACGATTGCCTTGGCCATGTCCCAGAAGCTGATCGGCGTCGGAACGGGTCCGGTGTGCGGCAGCTTCTCCTCGATGCCCCTGTCGACGTTGCTCCCGTAGCCGGTGATGCCGGTGGTGGAGCAGCCCGGGTATCCGCAGCGGTAGTCGGCGGCGGGAGTGCCGTTGCCGTTCTTGCTGGGCCCCTGCTGCGCAAGTCCGAGCAGCCCGTCATCGTCAACGTCTCCAGCGGCATGGGGTCGTTCACGCTGACCCACGACACCGAGCGCGCCGAGGGCCGGAACCTCGCGCCGCTCTACACGGCGTCGAAGGCCGCCGTGACCATGCTGACCACGCAGTACGCCAAGTCCTGGCCGGACATCAAGGTCAACGCGGCCGACCCGGGCTACACCGCGACCGACTTCAACGCGCACAGCGGGCCGCAGACCGTCACCGAGGGCACCGACGCGATCGTCGCACTCGCCACCATCGGCGCGGACGGGCCGACCGGGACCTTCCGCAGCCGTCACGGTGAGATGCCCTGGTGATCCACCACCTCCGCAAGCGCCGTGGGGGGGGAGGAGGGGAGGTACGGGGCGGAGAAACCCTGTTAGGTACTACTCGGCAGTCAGGCTCTGCGTACCGACCACCGCCAGCAGCTCCAGCAGCTCCAGCAGCTCCAGCTTCTCGGCGTCCTCGCTGCCCGGCTCAGCCGAGAGACGGTCCTCGTGGCAGGGAACGTCGTGAGGTTCGCGGGCCGGCTGGTCCATGCCGACCTCCGCCGTACGGCCCGGAACCCGCGCGCCACCGCGGCCGCCGTCAGCGCTCGCCGACCGGGGACCAACAGGGGGCGAGTCGGGAACCTCCGGGCGTCCGACGACGTTCGTGTCATGACGGCCGGACGTACCGGACCGTCGGCACAGAGTGCCCAACTGCTGATTCCGTACGGCGACTTGACCGGGGGGCAAGAGGCGTGCAGCAGCACCGCGCACATCCCGCGCGCCCGGCCGCCGTCATGCTCTCCGCGCTGCTCGCGGTCCTGACCTTCTTCCTGCCGGTGTCGGCCAAGTCGGCGCCGGCATCACGCCCGTTCTCCACGGGCACGGCCGCGACAGGCACGGCCACGACGGGCACAGCCGCGACGGCGACGGTGAGCGCTCATGCGTCCGCGTCCGCGTCGGCGTCCGTTGACGCGCACCGCGCCGTCACCGCGGCGCACCCCGCGCACGGCCACGCCGAAGCCGTGCCGTACCCGTTCCACGGCTTCCTGGGCCCTGGCGCCGGGGACGCGGCCCCGCACCGCGCTGTCGGCGGCCCCGGCGTGGTCGTCGCGGCCGCGGGTGCGGAAGCGAGCCGGGGTGCCCACGCGCATCGCCCACGTGGCCCCCCGTCCCGATGGAGCACCGAAGTCCCCATCGACGCCTGACCGTTCGCCTCCGCGCCCGGGGCAGACGTCGGTTCCGTCTGCCTGCCCATCGTGGAGAACCCATGTCTCGCGCGCCCATGTGGCGGGCGATCGTCGCCCTAGGTGTGATCGCCGCCTCGCTCTTCTTCGCACTCACCCAATCCGCCCGCCTCGGCCTCGACCTGCGCGGCGGCACCCAGATCGTCCTGGAGACCAAGGACTCACCCGTCGTCGAGGCCGACGCCGAATCGACCCAGCGGGCCCTGGAGGTGCTCCGCCAGCGGGTCGACGCGCTCGGTGTGTCCGAGCCGAGCCTGTACCGGTCCGGTCAGCAGCGGATCTTCGTCGAGCTGCCCGGCGTACAGGACCCGCGCGAGGCCGCCGAAGTCATCGGCCGTACCGCGCAGTTGACCGTCCACCCGGTGCAGGGCGTGACGGACAAGCAGGATGAGAGGAACGGCGGGAAGCCGGCCGGGGACGGCTCGCGCATC
Organism: Streptomyces sp. MB09-02B; assembly: GCF_033794485.1. Lineage (NCBI taxonomy): Bacteria > Bacillati > Actinomycetota > Actinomycetes > Kitasatosporales > Streptomycetaceae > Streptomyces > Streptomyces sp. MB09-02B. The sequence continues at coordinate 10,913 of NZ_JARGEE010000014.1, read as the reverse complement.
CTGGCCGACCCCGACCGGAGAGGGGCGTTCCTCCAGCTCGGGCCCACCGCCCTCACCGGGGAGGGCGTCAAGGACGCCGAGGCGGTGCTCGACCAGCGGACGACGTCGGGCTGGCTGGTCGACCTCACCTTCCGTGGGGAGGCCGGCAAGGACTGGGCACGGGTCACCGGGGCGGCGGCCTGTGCCCCTCAGGGCGCCCCCGAGCGGCGCGTCGCCATCGTCCTGGACGGCAGGATCCTCTCGGCGCCCGGCGTCGACGCGGGTGTGGCGTGCGGGGTCGGCATCTCCGGCGGCTCCACGCAGATCACCGGCGGCTTCGGCCGGGACGAGGCCCGCGAGCTGGCCGCGCTCGTCAAGGGCGGTGCGCTGCCGGTGCCCGTCGACGTCGTGGAGCAGCGCACCGTCGGCCCCACGCTCGGCGCCGACGCCATCGCCGCCAGCGCCCAGGCCGCGATCATCGGCATCACCCTGACGGGACTGTTCATCCTCGTCGTCTACCGGCTGCTCGGCGCCCTGGCCACCGTCGCGCTCGCGCTGTACGGGCTGATCTCCTACGCCGCGCTCGTCGCCCTGGGCGCGACGCTCACACTGCCCGGGCTCGCCGGTTTCGTCCTGGCGATCGGCATGGCGGTGGACGCGAACGTGCTGGTCTTCGAGCGTGCCCGGGAGGAGTATCTGGCAGCCCGCACCCTGAAGTCGGCCTCGGCCCGGTTGGACAAGCCGCTGCGCACCGGGTTCGCCAAGACCTGGAGCGCGGTCGTCGACTCGAACGTGACCACGCTGCTCGCGGCCGGGCTGCTCTTCTTCTTCGCCACCGGGCCTGTCAAAGGCTTCGGCGTCACGCTCTCCATCGGTGTCCTCGTCTCGATGGTCTCGGCCCTGGTGATCACCCGGGTCCTCGCCGACTTCGCGATCCGGCGCCGCTTCGTGCGCAGCCGGCCCGGCCTGACCGGGATCACCTCCACCGGCCGGGTGCGTGCCTGGCTCGCGCGCCGCGAACCCCGTCCGGTGCACCACCGGCGCCGCTGGCTCGGCGTCAGCGCGCTGCTGGTCGGGATCGCCGTCGCGGGAATCGGCCTGCGCGGCCTGGACCTCGGGGTGGAGTTCACCGGCGGGCGCCTGGTGGAGTACAGCACCAGCAGGCCCGTGGACGTGGACGTGGCGCGCACGGCGGTCACGGACGCGGGGTTCCCGCGCGCCGTGGTGCAGGAGGCGGGGGACGGGGACATCTCGGTACGCACCGGTGAGCTGAGCAACGACCAGCAGCACACGATCAGGACGGCGCTGGCGAAGGAGGGCGGCGAGGTCACCGTCGAGCGGGACGAGCTGATCGGTCCGAGCCTCGGCGACGAACTGCGCCGGCACGCGCTCATCGCGCTCGGCATCGCCGTCGCGGCCCAGCTGATCTACCTCAGCGTGCGGTTCCGGTGGACGTTCGCCGCAGCGGCGGTATCGGCCATGGTGCACGACGTGCTGCTGGTGGTGGGCCTGTTCGCCTGGCTCGGCAGGCCCGTCGACAGCATTTTCCTGGCGGCCCTGCTCACGGTCATCGGGTACTCCGTGAACGACACCGTCGTCGTCTTCGACCGGGTGCGCGAGGCGCGCCGCCGCGATCCGGCGGCGGATTTGGAAACCACGGCGAACAGGGCCGTCGTCCAGACGCTGCCGCGCACGGTGAACACCGGTATGGGCGCGCTGTTCATCCTGGCGGCGCTGGCCGTGCTGGGCGGTGACTCGCTCGCGGACTTCTCCGTGGCGCTGATCGCCGGCGTCGTGATCGGTATGGCGTCGACGGTGTTCACCGCCGTGCCGATCGCCGTGCAGCTCGAGGGCAGCCGCCCTGCGCCGCCGGTGCGCCCCGCGCCCGCCGCCCCCGCCGCGCGCGGTCCGCTGGAGCGACGCGGGCGGGCGCGGGGTTCGGGCGCTGTGGTGTGAGGGTGCGGCCGGAGTTCCGGCGCCGGTAGTCGGCTAGTCGGCGGACTGGGGCCGTGGTCGAGGGGCGGTTCCTCACCGTCGAACGGGACGGTGAGGAACCGCATGGGGCGAGCGCCCCAGCGCGCCCTGCGGCGGTCGGATCGGCTCAATATCGGCTCAGTACGGGGCTCCGTATTGGGCTCAGTGTTGGCTCAGTAGGAGCCGTTGGCCTGCCAGAACGCCCATGCTTCGCAGGGGCTGCCGTAGCGGTCGTTCATGTAGTTCAGGCCCCACTTGATCTGCGTGGCCGGGTTGGTCCGCCAGTCGGCTCCGGCGGACGACATCTTGGAGCCGGGATACGCCTGTACGAGACCGTAGGCCCCGGACGAGGGGTTGACCGCCTTGTGGTTCCAGCCGGACTCGTGGTCCACGATGTTGCTGAAGCACTGGAACTGGTCGCCGGGCACCATCTGCCGTGCGATGGCCTGGACCTGGGCCACGGTGTACGAGGACTGCGGCGCGACTGCGGAGGAGCCGCTCGACGAGCCTTCCTCGGTCTGTCGCTCAGCCTGCTGTTGGGCCTGCTCCTGCTCCTGTGCCTGCGCCTGCTCCTCTGCTTCCTGGCGCTCCTTGGCGTCCTGCCGGGCTTTCTTCCGTTCGGCCTCCTTCTGCTTGGCGACCGCGTCCTTGGCGGCCTGCTTGCGGGCCGCCTCCGCCGCGGTCGTCCTCGCGCTGTGGTCCGCGGCGACGGACTGTGCGTCGGCCTGTTGGGTCAAGGAGGCCGTCTGTATCCGGGCCTGGCGGCCCATGGGTATGTCCGCGAGGAGGGTCGAGCCGCTCGCCGTCGTCCCAGCGTCGTTGACCGCCTGGCCGGTACCGCTCTGGCCGACTCCCGCGACGGCGCCGACCGTGGTGACCGCGGCGGCAGAAGCCACCGCGAAGTCCCGGACTAAGTTCCCACTCACACGTTGTCCTTCCGGTTTCGTCAGATGAAGAGGTTGAGCTTCGCGGGATTAAGACGGTCGATCGGCCGCGGTGGTGGCAACGCTTCCGGCCGCTCGATTTTCCGGGCTGAGCGCCCGAGGGGCGCTGGTCATCAATCTCGGCGTCGGACGGGCGACCCACCATGGCGGGATGATGGCCGCCATGCGCATCCGGATCGACGCCTTCGACCTGCCCGGCCTCACCCACCCCGCCCCTGTCGACGGCGCGGTCCCCGCCTACGACAACCTGCACGTCGCCGTGCAACGCCGCGACCGTCCCGCCGAACTCCTCGACCCACAACCCGGCGACCGACCGTCCGCGACCTGGACCCTGGAGTGCGCCACGAGCGTCTCGCCGACCGGCATCGAGGTCACGGGCCCCTACGTGCAGCACCGTCTGGGCCGACGGTTCATCTACCTGTCGTGGTGCACGGTCGACGAGGCGGGCATCTTCACGATGTTCCGCCGTGCCAAGCTGATGCTCGACGTCATCCCCGCCGACGTACTCGCCGCCGCCGCACGCGACGGGCTGCTGATCGGACGCCTCGGCCTGACCGACGCGCAGGGCGGTCCCCTGTGCGCACGCGTCGAGCCCCCGCGCATCACCTGGACCGCCGCTCGCACCGGGTAGGCCGGAGGCGTCCGGTGGGAACGCCTCATCCGCGCGGATCAATATCTGTATCCGCGAAGTGAGAAATAGGCACGGCGCACGGCGAGTATTCCTCGAAGGCCGACGGGGTGTAAATCATTGACCGAACAAGGCCGCTCATGCCGTGCTAACGTCGTTGCCGGTTGCAGGTGTGGTTGCCAGAAGGTTCATTTCCCGACGGGTCAATCAGCACGGCGACACGGAATCCGCACAGTGCGGCTTCCCGGCATCGTCCCGAAGGAGAAATGACATGGCTACTGGCACCGTGAAGTGGTTCAACGCAGAAAAGGGCTTCGGCTTCATCGCGCAGGACGGCGGCGGCGCCGACGTCTTCGCCCACTACTCCAACATCGCCACCCAGGGCTTCCGTGAGCTGCTGGAAGGCCAGAAGGTGTCGTTCGACATCGCGCAGGGCCAGAAGGGCCCGACGGCCGAGAACATCGTGCCCGCCTGACATTCGGCAGCAGCACGGCACTTCGCAGCTGGGGCCCGCACCTTGAGGTGCGGGCCCCAGCTTGCTGCATTCTCGCCGCATCTCGCCGCGTTCTTGTCACCCTTGCCGCGTTCTTGTCGCGTTCTTGTCACTTTCTCGCCGTGTTTCAGGGCGCGTGACGGGAGGCCCCCACCACATCACCTGCGCCTCGTCCTGACGATTCCCCGCGCCATGCATATTGCTGGCGCCATTCGTTTTCCTGCGCCATGTGTTTTACGGCGGGAATTCCTCGCCATGCGGCACCCTCGTCCGCGGTGCCCGGCGCCGCTTCCCCGGCCGCAGGACGGCCTGGCCCCTGTCGACGCGCGTCGGCGGGGGCCTCCGCCATGTGCCCGCGGGTCCGTGTGTCCGCGAGGTCGGGCCGCAGGGTCCGCCACGACGGCTTCTCGGGCCCCGTTGTCGCAGATCACAAGCTACCTGCTCCCACAGGCGGGTGAAATCTATCTTTGTCGCAGTAGACTTTGAGCTGCGACACGGTTAGGCTCTTCTCGTCAACACGAGTCGAGCGAACCCGGCAGACACGAACTGGCGGGGTGCAGTACACGAAGTCCGCAGGGCGTTGCAGCCCTGGAGTCGAGTGGTTGGTTCAAGCGGAAGGACGGAGGACACAGACGCCATCAGGATCGCCCGGCCGACAAGTACCCCGGCCGGGTACCGCAAGACCCCGGATTGGAAGGTGGTCCCCGGTCAGGCAACCGCGATCCCCGCACCCCCTCCAGCAGGGCTGGTGACGGAAGCAGAAGGTCGGCACAGCATCACGGCCGACAGATGGTGTTGAATTTCCTTCGGGGCCCTGGTGCCGTACGGCGCCAGGGCCCCTCGACGCGTTGTACAACGAGGTGACATGACAGCAGATAACCCCCTCAGTGATCGTCTGGACGACGACGACTACCCCGCATACACCATGGGGCGGGCCGCCGAGATGCTCGGCACCACCCCGGCCTTCCTCCGAGCCCTCGGCGAGGCTCGTCTGATCACTCCGCTCCGCTCCGAGGGCGGACACCGCCGGTACTCCCGCTACCAGCTGCGGATCGCCGCGCGCGCACGCGAGCTCGTCGACCGGGGCACCCCGATCGAGGCCGCTTGCCGCATCGTCATCCTTGAGGACCAGCTCGAGGAAGCTCAGCGCATCAACGCCGAGTACCGCCGACGCGACGAACTCGAAGCGCCTGCCTCTCCCCGTCCCGGTTCCCGCTGATCACGTGGGTGCGCGCGCCGGTCGTTGACTCGGTCACCGACTGGGCGAACGAGAAGGCCGCATGGCGGGCACGTCGCTGCCGGCGCAGTGGGCCGACTCACACCTCGGCGAGGATTGCGCGGAATTGGGCGAAAAACATAGCGTGAGGTGCCTGTTGTACGGGCGACGTCGTGTGGCGTGTGTGGCATGTGCGGCGTATATGGCGTGGCGTGTGTGAGGTGCGTGGAGGGTGCTCGGGTGGGACGACGCGAGAAGCCGGTCGACCCCGAAGCCGGTCCCGTACAACGGCTCGCGCACGAGCTGCGGGTCCTGAGGGAGAAGGCCGGGAAGCCGCCGTACCGGGAGATGGGCAGGCGGGCGGGCTACTCCACGACCGCGCTGTCCCAGGCGGCCGCCGGAGACCAGTTGCCGTCCCTTGCCGTGGTGCGGGCGTACGTCGAGGCGCTGGACGCGGACCCGGACGCGTGGGAGCGGCGCTGGCGCGAGACCGACGCCGAGGTCCGGGCCCCCGCGCCGGACGAGCGGCCGCCCTACCGGGGGCTCGCCCGGTTCGAGACGGACGACAGCGGACTGTTCTTCGGCCGGGAGGCGCTCGTCGCCCAGCTGGTGGAGCTGGTGCGCGAGCACCGGTGCGCGGCGGTGTTCGGGCCGTCCGGCAGCGGCAAGTCCTCGTTGCTGCGGGCGGGACTGATCCCGGCGTTGCGGCAGGCGGCGGGAGTCGGCCGGCCGGCGGTGATCCGTGTGCTCACGCCGGGTGAACGGCCCGCCCGCACGCACGAGAGGGCGTTCGTCCCCCGGGGCGGTGACGAGGACGGGGCCGGGGCCGGGACCGGGGGCGGTGCCGGCGACAGTGCCGGTGCCGGTGCCGGCGACACCTGGGTGATCGTCGACCAGTTCGAGGAATTGTTCACCCTGTGCCACGACCGCGCGGAACGCGACCGGTTCCTCGACCTGCTGCTCGCCGCCCGGCAGCCGGAGAGCCGACTGCGCGTGGTGCTCGCGGTCCGCGGCGACTTCTACGGCCACTGCGCCGGACACCGTGCCCTGGCCGAGGCGGTCTCCCGGGCGAACCTGCTGGTCGGACCCATGAGCCGGGACGAACTGCGCGAGGCGATCACCGGCCCCGCCGGCGCCGCCGGCCTGAACGTGGAGCGGACTCTCACCGCCGCGGTCGTCGACGAGGTCGTCGACCAGCCGGGCGCGCTGCCCATGCTCTCCCACGCCCTGCTGGAGACCTGGCGCCGCCGCCGCGGCCGGTTGCTGACGCTGGCGGCGTACGAGGAGACGGGCGGCGTACGCGGCGCGATCGCCGCCACCGCCGAGGAGGTGTACGGCGGGCTGTCGGCGGAGCGGAGCCGTGTCGCCCGGCGCATCCTGCTCCGGCTGATCGCGCCCGGTGACGGGACGGCCGACACCCGCCGTCCGGCGTCCCGGACCGAGCTGGGCAGCGGGGCGCAAGAGGTGTTGGAACACCTCGTCACCGCTCGTCTGGTCACCCTGGACGGCGACACGGTGGAACTCGCGCACGAGGCACTGATCAGCGGCTGGCCACGGCTGGCCGGCTGGATCGAGGAGGGCCGGGACCGGCTGCGCGCACAGCGCCGGCTCGGCGAGGCGGCGCGCGGCTGGGCCGAGCTGGAGCGCGATCCCGGCGCGCTGTACCGGGGCACCCGGCTGACCCGTGCCGAGGAGTTGTTCGCCGAGCCCCGGGAGGACGACCTCACCCCGTCCGAGCGGGCCTTCCTCACCGCGTCCCTCGCGGCCCGGGACGCCGAGCGGGAGGCCGGTTCCCGCACCGCGCGCAGGACGCGTGCGCTGGCCGTCGGACTGTCCGTGTTCCTCGTGCTGGCGCTGACCGCGGGACTGGTCGCCTGGCAGCGCGACCGGGTGAGCGAGGCGGAGGCCGCCAAGGCCGCCGCACGCCGCCTGGCCACCGTCGCCGACAGCCTGCGCTCCACCGACCCGCGCACCGCGGCCCTGCTCGGCGTCGCCGCCTGGAGGACGGCCCCGCTCACCGAGTCCCGTTCGGCACTGCTGGGCGCCCTGGCCCAGCCGGAACGCGACGCCTTCACCGACCCCAGGACCGGCAAGAACGTCCGGCGTTTCCTCGCCGACGGCGGCCGGACCCTGCTCAGCGTCGACGGCACCACGGTGACCGTGCGGAACGTGGCCGATCACCGGGTCACGGCCACCTACCGCCTGCCACCGGGCACCGAGGTGGGCGACGCCGGTCCCGACTCCCGCTTCCTCGCCGTCACCGGGCCGGACGGTGTCGAGAAGCTGTGGAACCTCCCCGAGGGCCGGTCCGCCGCCGAGCTGGACGGCGTGTCGCTGCTGGGCCGTCCGTCCGACGGGTCCTCCTACCTCACCGGGCCGTCAACGGGCCCGGGCACGGTCACACTGCGCCGGGCGGGCGACGGCAAGGTCCTCTTCACCACCCGTGTCCCGCGCACGCTCTCCTCGTCGGCCGTCGGTCCGGGCGGCCGACTGCTCGCGCTCTGCCCTGCCGACGGGCCGCTCCAGCTGTGGGACACCACCGACGGGAAGCGGCTGCCGGGGGCGTGGGAGAAGGCCGACAAGACCGTGTGCGGCACCGGCTCCGGCGCGGACAGCGGCACGCGCCTGCTGCGGTTCAGCGGCGACGGCGGGCGGCTGGCCGCGGTCCACGGCACGGGAGCCCGGGTCTGGGACGTGCGCGGCGCGGGCCCCGGTGAGGACTTCGGCAGTGGCGGCGACTCGGGCTTCACCCAGGCCGGTCTCTCTCCCGACGGGCGGTTCCTGGCCACGGCGGACGACGACGACCTCACCGTGTGGCGGCTGGCCACCGGCGGCACCACGGTCTTCCGCCGACCGCTGTCCGGGGCCGAGACGAACGACCTGACCTGGGACCCGGGCCGGCACCCTCTCCTGCGCTACCGCGACGGCGCCACCGTCCACACCCTCGACCTGACCGACCGGCTGACCCCGCGCTGGCAGACCACTCCCGTCGACGCGACCGCCCTCAGCCCGGACGGCGACGCCCTGGCCACCGCCACCCTGGCCGACGACGGTGCCTACCGTTTCGAGCTGCGCGACACCCGCACCGGCACCGTACGTGCCCACGCGACCCTCGGTCCGATGCCGAGCGCGTCCCTCGACCAGGCCCCCCTGCTGGCCTTCAGCCAGGACGGCCGCACGCTGGCCGTGGCCGACACCGCCTCCGCACGCGGCTCGCTCCGGCTGCGCTTCACCGTGTGGGACGTGGCGGCACACCGGATCCGTACGGTCCTGGAGACGTCCGGAGCGGTGGACCGCCCGGCCCTCGCCCTCGCCCTGGGGCCCGGCGGCCGCTCGCTGCTGGCCGTCCGCGCCGGCGACGGCTACGCGACAGAGGTCTGGGACACCGGGACACGGCGGCCGTCGAAGGTCCTGCGCGGTCTCGCCGGTGAGGTGCTCGCCCTGCGCCCGGACGGCGGTCTGCTCGTGAGCTCCGACGACCAGTACGCCGAACCGGGGACGGGGAAGATCACCGGGGTGGCCCTCGCCAACGGCCGTGACGTCACGGCCCTGGCGTTCAGTCCCGACGGCACCCGGCTCGCCGTGGGCGACTCCACCGGGCACGTCACCCTGTGGGACGGCGCCCTGCGCCACCGGACGGGCGCGCTCACCGGCACCTCCGACGCGGCTCCCCTCAGTGCGCCGGAAGCGGTGGGAGCCCTCGCCTTCTCCTCCGACGGCGCCACCCTGGCCGTCGGCGGCACGGAGGGCACCCTGCGCCTGTGGGACACCGCCGGCCAGCAACCCCTCGGCAGCGACCTGCCCACGCCCGGTGACGAGATCCGCTCCCTCGCCTTCGCCGCCGACGGTGGGACCCTCCATGCCGGCGGTCCCCACGTGCCCCTCCAGCGTCTGACCGTCGCCCCGGACCGGGCCGTCCGCATCATCTGCGCCCGCACCGGGGGCGGGCTGACGGAGGCGCAGTGGCGGTCCTACGTCCCCGACGCCCCATACGAACGAGCGTGCGACACGAGCGGGTAGGCGACGCGAGGAGCTAGGGACCGGGGGCGGCGGAAGACGTCGGGACAGATTGTTCGGGGTGGCTCCGCGGGTTCCTGAAAAATGCCTCTGACCTGCACGATCCATGACCAGTACGACTGCGGCGTCCCGTTGATACGGCGTCCCGCGACTCCTCACAGTCAGGTCCTGGTCCCATGCGCACCCACGCCCGCACCCACGCCCTCCTCCCCTCCCTCCTGCTGCTCGGCGCCCTCACCTTCACGGCCGCCTGCGCCCCCGGATCGAACGGGGCCCCGGGCGCGGCGTCCTCCGACGCGCGCCCCGGGGCCACCACCTCGCCGACCCGCGGTGTCGACCCGTCGCGCATCAAAGGGCTGCAGATCGTCAACGACAGCAGCGAGCACAGCTCCTGCCCGTTCGCGACGAGCTACCCGGAGGTGCCCGGCGCCGAGGCGATGACGGCGGCGATGCGGAAGGACGTGGAGCAGCGCCTGGCCACCTTCCGTTCCGGGGTGTGCGAGGGCGATCAGGGCAGCGCGGGACGGGAGCTGAACATCAGCCACCGCTTCCTGGTCGCCTCCGGCGATGTGCTCGGCGTACGGCTCACCACGGCGGACCAGAGCGGCGCCGGGTCCGGGCTGTCGTCCAGGACGTACTGGTACGACGGCGCGGACCGCGCCCACAGCCCTGCCGTCGCACTGGTCTCCGACGGCGCCCGGGACGCCTTCCTCACCGCTCTGAAGGACCAGCTCACGGGACGCGAAGGCGTGGACGCCACCGCCCTGGAGGGCGCCTTCTCCGCCCCGGACGCCCGCGCCACCGTCCTGGACGACATGGCCTTCACCGCCGACGGCGGGCTGAAGGTGACCGTCGACCGCGGCGACATGGGCGTCCCCGCCGCCGGGGAGATCGTCGTGACGTTCTCCGCGAAGACCGTCACCCCCTGGCTCTCCGCGTTCGGCGAGCGCGCCCAGCGGCAGACGGTGGCGCCCGGCCGCTCCCTCGATCTGGGCGCGTCGAGCACCCCCGTCCCGGCCGCCCCCACCCACACCGCCTCCGGTGACGACGACACCGACTGCAAGCGGGTCAAGTGCCTCGCGCTGACCTTCGACGACGGCCCGGCGGCGCCGGAGACCGCGACCCTGCTGACCCACCTGGCGCGGTACGAGGCGCGGGCCACCTTCTTCACCGTCGGCCAGAACGTCGCCGCCCACCGCGAGCTGGTCCGCGCCGAGGCCCGCGCCGGGCACGAGATCGGCAACCACTCCTGGAACCACCCCGACCTCACCAAGCTCACCCCCGCCCAGGTCGCCTCCCAGCTGAACCGCACCAGCGCCGCCGTCAAGGCCGCCACCGGCAAGGAGCCCACCCTCTTCCGGCCGCCGTACGGCGCGATCAACGCCCAGGTGAAGGCCGCGACCACGCTCTCCCCCGTCCTGTGGGACGTGGACACCGAGGACTGGAAGTACCGGGACGCCGCGAAGGTCGCCCGGGCCGTCATCGACAAGGCGCAGCGCAACGACGTCGTCCTCCTGCACGACATCCACCCCACGTCGGTCGCGGCCGTCCCCGAGATCCTGCGCACGCTCACCGCCCGCGGCTACCACTTCGTCACCGTCAGCCATCTGCGCGCGACGCTCTGACGCTTCCCGGCCGGAGTGGGGTTGCGGGGGGGTGCGG
>NZ_JARGEE010000149.1:0-19680 GCF_033794485.1 Streptomyces sp. MB09-02B | reverse complement strand
GAACCCGCCCCGGCAGCCGGACCCCGCCCGCGGAAGCGGCACGGCGGCAAGGCCTTCCTCGCCACCCTGCTCCTCCTCGGCGTCACCCTCGTCGTCGGCTCCCGCGCCGTCGGCATCGACGCCTTCACCCCGGTCCCCCAACTCCTCGCGTTCCTGCCCTGGCTGCTCGCCCCCACCGCCCTCGCCCTTCTCCTCTCGCTCCTCGCCCGCCGCTGGATCGGCCTGACCTGGGGCGTGGTGCTCCTCGGTGCGCTCGCCTGGTACATCGAGCCGTACGGCAAGGCGGACGAGCCGACCGGGCCGGTGCTCGCCCAGGTGCGGGTGATGACGTCGAACGTCCAGTTCGGCCACGGCACCGACGCCCTCGTCAAGGCCGTACGCCGCGACCGCCCCGACATCGTCTTCGTCCCGGAGTGCGAACTCACCTGCTCGGCCAAGCTCCGCGACACGCTCGGCGACCTGAGCGGCCGGACCCCTGACTACCCGCACCGGCAGTCCGTCGAGGGCTACGGCTCCACCGGCTCCGTCATCCTCAGCCGGTACCCGCTGAAGGCCGCCGACCCGATCCCCGGCTCGATGGGCATGCCGGGTGCCGTCGCCGACGTCGAGGGCCACCCCGTACGGCTCCAGCTGGCGCACCCGATGCCGCCGCTGCCGGGGCAGCTGGACACCTGGCGGCAGGAGCTCGGCGCGCTCCGCGCGTACGCGGCGGAGAACACCGAGACGCCCACCATCCTGGCCGGGGACTTCAACGCCACCCAGGACCACGCGGTCTTCCGCTCGATCCTCGACACCGGGATGAGCGACGCCGCCCGGCTGACCGGGCAGGACCGCAGGCCGACCTGGCCCTCCCGGACGACCCCGAGGATCGGCGCCCAGATCGACCACGTCCTCGTCTCCGACGAGGACTTCTCCGCCCGCGAGGTCCGCTTCCTGAAGCTGTCCGGCACCGATCACAACGCCGTCGTCGTGGACCTCTCGCTGCACCGCCGCGGGTGAACCAAAAGGTCACGAACACCCCCCGGAAACCCCGATCGCCCCCGGCCATAATGGGCGCATGCCCCGCACGCTCCCCATCGGCCTCACCCCGCCCGACTGGCTGGTGCGGAACCTCCGGCCGCAGCCCGCGCCGGTCAACCGGCCGGCCGTGGCGCGCGCGGCGATCGCACTGACGCTGCCGCTCGTGCTCGGCCTCGCCGCCGGCCGACCCGAGTACGGCGCGCTCGCCTCCATGGGTGCCCTCTCGGGCGTCATCAGCGACACGGCGGCCGCGTACCGGATGCGGCTGCTGAACATCGCGGTCCCCCAGCTGTTCGCCGCCGTGGGCATCACGCTCGGTTCGCTGGCGTACGGGCAGGGCTGGGTCACCGTCGGGGTCCTCACCGGGGTCGCGCTCGTCTCCGGGATGATCTCGTCGATCGGCGCCGTGGCCTCCGTGTCGGGGCTCCTGCTGCTGCTCAACTCGGTGATCGGCGCGGGGCTCCCGATGCCGGGCCCGTGGTGGCTGGCCCCGCTGCTGATGACCGGCGGCGGCTTCCTCGTCCTCGCGCTGGCCCTGCTCGCCTGGCCGCTCAGGGCGGGCGTACCGGAACGGGCCGCCGTCGCCGACACCTACCGCAAGGTCGCGGACCTCCTCGCCACCATGACGCCGGACGCGCCGGGTGCGGCGGGCAAGGACACGTACGACGACGCGCGGGTCCTGGTCACCCAGTCCCTCAACCAGTCCTACGACCTGGTCCTCGCCCGCCGCGCCCGGCACCACGGCCGCAGCCCCGAACTCGTGCGCCTGCTGGCCCAGTTGAACGCGATCACCCCGCTGGTGGAGGCCGCCCCGGCGGTACGGCTCTCCGGCCGGCCGCTGCCCGCCGAGATCCCGGTGGCCGTACGGCATCTCGCGGAGGCCGTCGAGACGGGGTACTCGGGGCCGCTCGGGCTGCGGCTGCCGGAGCCGGGCAGCGCGACAGGGCGGGCGGTCGACCAGGCGCTGCGGCACGCCGCCGACGTCGCCGCCGAGAAGTCGCCGGACGCGCTGAAGAAGGCCGGCGACCGGGCCGGCCGCCCCGCGCCGCTGGGCGTGCGCGCCGCCCGGGTCGCCCGGAACGTCGCCCTCTCCGGCACCTCCTGGCGCTACGGCCTGCGCCTCGCGCTGTGCATCGGCATCGCCCAGGCCCTGGTGTCGCTCGTGCCCGTGCCCCGCTCGTACTGGGTGGCGCTGACCATCACGTTCGTCCTGAAGCCGGACTTCGGGTCGGTGTTCTCCCGAGCGCTGCTGCGGGCGCTCGGCACGGTCGTGGGGCTGGTGGTCGCGGCCGCGATCCTCACGGAGGTGCCGCGCGGCTGGTGGGACGTGCCGGTGATGCTGCTCCTCGCACCGCTCATCCCCGTCTTCACACCCCGGGGCTACGGCTACCAGACGGCCGCCATCACCCCGGTGATCCTGCTGCTCTCGGACACCCTCAACCACCAGGGCGCCGATCTGCTCGTCCCACGCCTCGTCGACTCCCTCATGGGCTGCGCGATCGCCCTGGTCGCGGGCTATCTGCTCTGGCCGGAGAGCTGGCACGCCCGGGTCGGCGACCGGCTCGCGGACGCCGTCGCCGACACGGCCTCGTACGTGGAACGCGCCTTCGGAAAGACCCCGGCCGACCCCTCCGAGCGGACCCGGACACGCCGCCGCCTCTACCGCGACCTGTCCGCCGTCCGTACGGAGTTCCAGCGGGCCCTGACCGAACCGCCGCCCGTCGGCCGACGGGCCGCCGCCTGGTGGCCGCTGGTCGTGGCGGTCGAGCGGATCGTGGACGCGACGACGGCCGCCAGGGTGCGGATCAAGCAGGGCGCGGAGCCGCCGTCCGCCGCCGAGGTCGACCAAGTCACCCTGCAGCTCAGGGAGTTGGCGGACGGTCTGCGGAAGACGGACACCCTGTACGAGGTGCGCTCCGACCTCAGCGGACCGCCGGGCAGTGTGCTGGAGCCGCTCCGCCAGGAGGTGGCGGCGGCCCGGACGATCACGTCGCCCCGCTGAACCACGAGCTCCGCAGGTCAATCCGGCGCAGGTCAATCCGGCGCAGGTCAACCCGGCGCAGGGCGCCGAATCGTTACGTCATCCCCGCACGGGTGACGGGGGGCGAATTCGCAGCCGAAAAGCAGACATGATCAATCCTGTTCAACCGCCCTACCTATAAGGGGATTTTTCATGCGTCGCACCGCGACCGTCCTGCTCGGTACCCTCGCCCTCGCCGGCGCCATGGCCCCGGCCGCCCACGCGGTCCCGGACCCGGTCGGGACCGTCACGTGTCTCGCCGAGACGCCCGCCGCCGTGACGGAGCTGGCCGCCGACCCGACCGCCCTCGTCGACCCGGCCGCGCTGCTCGACCCGGCCGGCGCCCCGGCCGTGAGCTGCCTCGCCCCCTGAGTCACGCCCCGGCGCGAAAACGTGCGGGCCGCCCTCCCCGACAGGAGGGCGGCCCGCATCTGTGTCTGCGCCGGTGTCGCTCAGACGCCGATGTCGCAGCCGTCCGCCCGCCACACGGCGACGACCGCCGGGCGGACGTACTTGCCCGGCCCGTCCGGCCAGGTGCTCTTCGGGTTCTCGACGGTCGCTCCGTCCAGCTCGCCCGGGTGCTGCACGGCGACCAGGACGCGGCGGTCCTGGATGATCGGGCCGCAGGTCTCGGCACCGCTCGGCACCGTCAGGAACTGCTTCAGCTCACCGCGCCGCTCCCCCCGGGTCGCGACCCCGAAGAGTCCGTCGTGCGAGCCGAGCTGGGCGCCGTCGGTGGAGATCCACAGGTTGCCGTACCGGTCGAAGGCGACGTTGTCCGGGCAGGAGATCGGGGAGACGTCGTCCTTCGGGAAGCCGGCGAAGTAGGTCGCCGGGTCGTCCGGGTCGCCCGCGACGAGGAAGAGCAGCCAGGCGAACTTCGTGCTCTCGGGCCGGTTCCAGCGCTCGGTGAGCTCCAGCACCTGGCCGTGCTTGTTGGCGTGGCGCGGGTTGGCCTCGTCCGCCTTGGGGTTGGAGCCGACGCCGCGGTTGGAGTTGTTGGTGAGGGCGACGTAGACCTTGCCGGTGACCGGGTTGGGCTCGATGTCCTCGGGGCGGTCCATCTTGGTGGCGCCGACCTTGTCACCGGCGAGCCGGGTGAAGACGAAGACCTCGTCGGCGGTCATGCCGTCCACATGGGAGACGGCGCCCTTGGCGGTGGCGGTGGCCAGCGGGATCCACTCGCCGCTGCCGTCGAACTCGCCGTCGGCCGGCAGCTTGCCCGTCCCGTCGATCTCGATCGCCGGGGAGTCCCCCGTCAGCTTGGCGACGTAGAGGGTGCCCTCGTCGAGGAGCGAGAGGTTGTGCTCGCGGACGGCGCGGCTCGACCCCTTCTTCATCCGCTTGCTGCTGACGAACTTGTAGAAGTAGTCGAAGCGCTCGTCGTCACCGGAGTAGACGACGGGGCGGCCGTCGGCGGTGAGCCGGATGGTCGCGGCCTCGTGCTTGAAGCGGCCGAGGGCGGTGTGCTTGCGCGGCGTGGACGTCGGGTCGTACGGGTCGAACTCGACGACGTACCCGAAACGGTGCACCTCGTTCGGCTCCTGGGCGACGTCGAACCGCTTGTCGAACCGCTCCCACTTGCGCTCGCTGGCGCCGGTGCCGATGCCGTAGCGCTTGTCGGTCGTACGGCTGCTGTTGGCGAAGTACTGGTTGAAGTTCTCCTCGCCGTGCAGCGTGGTGCCCCAGGGGGTGGTGCCGCCGGAGCAGTTGTTGAGGGTGCCGAAGGCCTTGCGGCCGGTCGGGTCGGCGGAGGTCTTCAGCAGGTCGGAGCCGGCGGCGGGGCCGGTCAGCCGGAACTCGGTCGTCGCCGTGACCCGGCGGTTGAGGTGGTGCCGGGGGACGGCGGTGAGCCTGCCGGTGCGCCGGTCCTCCTCGACCACGACGGCGGACAGTCCGTGGGCGGCCCAGGCGATCTCGACCTGGTCGCGGGTCGGGTTCGCGGCGTCGTAGCCGCGGAACATGAGCACCTCGTCGGTGTACTCGTGGTTCGCGACGAGCAGCTGCCGGCCGCGCTCGCCGGGGAGCGGGAGCAGGGCCAGAAAGTCGCAGTTGTACCCGAACTGGCCGGCCTGGGCCTTGGCCGTCTGCTTCTCCGGGTCGAAGGCGGGGGCGCCGCGCAGGATCGGCTCGCCCCAGCGGATGACGACGTTCTGCTTGTACCCGTCCGGGACGGTGACGGTGTCGGCGGTGTTGGGCGCGACGGAGGTGTAGCGCAGACCGCGGGCGGCCTTGGGCCGGGTCCTGGACCCGGCGGCTCCGGCCGACCCTGCCGCCCCTGCGGCGTCCGCCGACGTGGCCGCGGCGGCGGGGCGGGCGGTGCCGAGCGAGACGGCCGTACCGGCCGCGCCGGCCACGGAGACGACGGCGGCGGCCCTCATCACCGAGCGACGGCTGAGCGCGCTCGCGATCACGTCGCCCACGTACTCGTTGGTGCTGGTGTTCGGCACCTCGTGGAAGCAGGCGTCACCACAGCGGAACCGACAGGTCAGGGCGGAACGGCCGCCGGGATGCGAGCCGATCATGGGCAGCAGCTTGCGCACAGCGCGCTCCTCGATGCTCTTATGTGCCTTTTTGGTCTGAGCGCGACGCTAGGGGGGCGTGTGTTCGAGAACGGGGACGCGAGGTGAACAGGGGGTGAACCTGCGGCAGTTGAGGTGGTGTTGACAGCGCGGAGCGGCGGGGATACGGAAAGGCCCCTGCCCCACCCCAAGATCGCCACGCCCGGCCGCTAACCTTACGTGTCCGTCCTGGCCAGGGATTGACGGGCTACAACTCACCCGAAGGGTTGCGCACATGGGCATTCTCTCTCTCCTGCGGAATGCGTTCAGCCGCTCACGCAAGGGGCGCGACACGGTTCCTTCGCAGGAGGCGGAGCGGGATTCCGCCCCGGAGGACACCTCCGCGGCGACGGCCGAGGGGGCCGCGCCGCAGCAGGCCGCCGCCGAGCCGAGGGTCCCGGCCCCGGCGACCGAGCCCGCACCCTCGACCTCCTCCTCCGTCGCCGACGACCTCGTCTCCGCGGCCTTCGACAACGTGACGGTCCCGAAGCCGCGCACCAGCGAAACCCCCGAGAGAACGCCGAAGGGTGAGGCTGAGGCTGGGGCTGGGGGCACGCCGAAGGAGGAGCCTGCGGCGACGGAGCCGACAGCAGTGGCCGGGGAGAAGACCGAGGTCAAGGCCGAGACGCCGGTCGCCGAGGCTGAGACGCCGGTCGCCGAGACCGCAGTGCCCGCCGAGGCCGAGGCGGAGGCCACAGCCGAGGCGGAGGCCACAGCCGAGGCGGAGGCCAAGGCCGAGACGCCGGAGAGCGAGGCCGAGCCGGTCGCCCAGACCGCAGTGCCCGCCGCGGCTGAGACAGAGGCGTCCGCCGAGGCCGAGGCCGCCGACAAGGCCGAGCCGACGGCGGTCGTCGAGGCTGCCGATGAGGTGGAGGCTGCTGCGCCGGTGGCCGACGCGGAGCCGGAGACCGTCGTCGAGCGCGCGCCGGTCGCCGACACCGAGCCCACCGCTGCCGCCGAGGCCGAGGTGTCTGCTGAAGCCGAGATGCCTGCTGAAGCCGAGATGCCTGCTGAAGCCGAGATGCCTGCTGAAGCCGAGGTGCCTGCTGAAGCCGAGGTGCCTGCTGAGGCCGAGGTGAAGGTGCAGGCCGACGAGGAGCCCGCCGCGCCGACCGCCGAGACGGCGCCTGAGCCGGTGGTCAGGGCCGAGCCTGAGGCGACCCCGGAGCCGGAGGCGGACGCCGAGCCCGTGGCTGCGGACACCGAGCCGAAGCCCGACGCCGCTGCGGACACCGAGCCGGAGGCGGACGCCGAGCCCGTGGCTGCGGACACCGAGCCGGTGGCGACGCAGGACGCCGAGCCGGAGCCCGAGGCCGCCAAGGTGGCTGCCGATGAGCCCGTAGCGGAGGCGGAGCCCGAGGCCACGCCCGAGGACGAGGCGTCGGCCGAGCCGGAGCCGAAGGCTGCCGCTGAGGCCGCGCCGGAGCCCGAAACGTCTCCGGAACCCGAGGTCACCCCGGCCCCGGAGTTGGTCACCGAGCCGGAAGCCACCCCGGAACCGGCCGTCGCCGTCGCCGCCGAACCGGAAGCCACGTCTGAGCCGGCCGCGACCCCTGAACCCGAAGCCACCCCGGAGCCGCAGACCACCCCCGAACCGGTCGCGGCCGAACCGGCCACCGCCCCCGAACCGGTCGCCGTCGAGCCCTCCGAGCCCACCGCGGCCCCGGATCTGGTCGTCGTGGCCGATGAAGCCACCCCCGAAGTCACCCCCGAAGCCGCTCCTGAAACCACCCCCGAAGCCGCAGTCGCCGACGGCGACGGTGCCCCACAGGTGGCACCCGCGGCCGACGACGAAAGCGGCACGGGTGGTGCGGGTGGGAAGACGGACACGGCCGACGGCGCCGCCGAGGCCGTGCCCTCCGCCCCCATCCCCGGAGGGCTCCGCACCGCCTACACCGCCGCCCACGACGTACTCGCCAAGCAGAACCTCACCACCGCCCGCGCCAAGGTCTACCTCGTCCTCGACAGGTCCGCCTCCATGCGCGGCTACTACAAGGACGGCTCCGCCCAGGCCCTCGGCGAGCAGACCCTCGCCCTCGCCGCCCACCTCGACCCCGAGCAGCCCCCCACCGTCCCCGTCGTCTTCTTCTCCACGGAACTGGACGGCACCGGCGAACTCACCCTCGACGCGTTCGACAACAAGGTCGACGACCTGCACGCCGGCCTCGGCCGCATGGGCCGTACCAGCTACCACGTGGCCGTCGAGGAGGTCCTCGCCCAGCACCAGAAGGCGACCCCCGGCACCCCCGCCCTCGTCGTCTTCCAGACCGACGGCGCCCCGGACGCCAAGACCCCGGCGAACCAGGCGCTCGCGGACGCCGCGAAGAACCACCCGGCCGTCCACTTCGCGTTCGTCGCGTTCGGCGACCCGGAGAACAAGGCCTTCGACTATCTCCGGAAGCTGAAGACGCCCAACACGTCCCACTTCCTGGCCGGCGAGACCCCCCGCGAACTGACGGACGCCGAGGTCTACGAGGGCATCCTGTCCACCTGGCGCCCGTAACCCCCCGTACCCGACCGCACCACCCGCACCACCCGTGCCGCCCGCTTCCCACCCGTCAAAACGGGAGGCGGGCGGCACACCCATGTCGGCTAGGATTTCAAGACTCACGAAAACGACCGACCTGGGAGCATCCCCCGATGGCTCGACACCTCATCACCAGCGCCCTTCCGTACATCAACGGGATCAAGCACCTGGGCAACATGGTGGGGTCCATGCTCCCGGCGGACGTGTACTCCCGTTACCTGCGCCAGCGCGGCCACGACGTCCTCTACATCTGCGCGACGGACGAGCACGGCACCCCCGCCGAGCTGGCCGCGAAGGAGCAGGGCCTGCCCGTCGACACGTTCTGCGCCCAGGCGCACGACGCGCAGAAGGCGGTCTACGACGGCTTCGCGCTGGCCTTCGACTACTTCGGCCGGAGTTCCTCCCCGCAGAACGTCGAGATCACCCAGCACTTCGCTCGGCGCCTGAAGGAGAACGGCTTCATCGAGGAGCGGGCGATCCGCCAGGTGTACTCCCCGACCGACGGCCGCTTCCTCCCGGACCGCTATGTCGAGGGCACCTGCCCGCACTGCGGCTACGACAAGGCCCGCGGCGACCAGTGCGAGAACTGCACCCGTGTCCTGGACCCGACCGACCTGATCGACCCGCGCAGCGCCATCTCCGGCTCCACCGACCTGGAGGTCCGCGAGACCAAGCACCTCTTCCTCCTCCAGTCGAAGCTGCAGCACGAGGTCGAGGCGTGGGTCGCGGCGCACGAGGAGGAGTGGCCGCACCTGTCGTCCTCCATCGCCCGCAAGTGGCTGAACGAGGGCCTGCACGACCGCGCCATCACCCGTGACCTGGACTGGGGCGTCCCCGTCCCGGCCGACACCTGGCCGGAGCTGGCGGCCGAGGGCAAGGTCTTCTACGTCTGGTTCGACGCCCCGATCGAGTACATCGGCGCGACGAAGGAGTGGTCGGACCTGGACCCGGAGAACCGGGACTGGAAGTCGTGGTGGTACGAGGCGGACCTCGGCGAGAACCCCGTCCGCTACACCCAGTTCATGGCCAAGGACAACGTCCCCTTCCACACCGTGATGTTCCCGGCGACCGAGCTGGGCATCCGTGAGCCGTGGAAGAAGGTCGACTACGTCAAGGCCTTCAACTGGCTGACGTACTACGGCGGGAAGTTCTCCACCTCGCAGAAGCGCGGCGTCTTCACCGACCAGGCGCTGGAGATCCTCCCGGCGGACTACTGGCGCTACTTCCTCATCGCCAACGCCCCCGAGTCGGACGACTCGTCCTTCACCTGGGAGCACTTCACCGCCACGGTC
Source organism: Streptomyces sp. MB09-02B (assembly GCF_033794485.1). Lineage (NCBI taxonomy): Bacteria > Bacillati > Actinomycetota > Actinomycetes > Kitasatosporales > Streptomycetaceae > Streptomyces > Streptomyces sp. MB09-02B. The sequence goes on along the minus strand of NZ_JARGEE010000149.1, from coordinate 10,260 downwards.
AACAAGGACCTCGCCGACACCCTCGGCAACTTCGTCAACCGCGTGCTGTCCTTCTCGAAGAAGCGGTTCGGCGAGGAGGTCCCGGCGGGCAGCGCCCCCGGCGAGGCGGAGGCGAAGCTGGGCGAGGAGATCGCCCGCCTCCTCGCCGAGTACGAGGCGCAGATGGAGGCGCTCCAGTTCCGCAAGGCGGCCGCGGCCCTGCGCGCCCTGTGGTCGGCGGGCAACTCCTACCTGGAGGAGAAGGCCCCCTGGCTGGAGATCAAGACCGACCAGGACGGCGCGGCCCTCACCCTGCGCACCGCCATGAACCTCATCCACCTCTACTCGGTGGTCTCGGAGCCCTTCATCCCGGCGTCCTCGGCCACCATGCGCGCCGCGTTCGCCCTGCAGGACGACACCGCCACCTGGATCACACCGGACGAGGCCAGGTCCCTCACCTCCGTTCCCGCCGGCACCCCCTTCACCGTCCCCCCGGTCCTCTTCGCCAAGCTGACGGAAGAAGACCTGGAGGCCTACAAGGACCGCTTCGGCGGCGAACCGGCGTAAATCGCAAGCTTCCTGGCGAGGAAGCAACCCCGTATGTCCGGGTGTGCGTCTCTCTGTGCATGGCACTGTTCGGAAACGCGCACACGGTCGATCCCGGCAAGGCCCAGCAGGACTACGGACGCCTGCTGGGTCACGGGGAGCAGGTTCACGCGGCGTTCCTGCTGATCCGCGACACCATCCTGTTCACCGACCGCCGGCTGATCCTCATCGACAAGCAGGGGATCACCGGCAAGAAGGTCGAGTACCACTCGGTCCCGTACCGCAGCATCACGCACTTCGCGGTCGAGACGGCCGGCCACTTCGACCTCGACGCCGAACTGAAGATCTGGCTCTCCGGCACCCACGAACCGATCGAGAAGACGTTCACCAAGGGCGTGGACATCTACGAGGTACAGGCGATCCTCACGCAGTTCGTGGCCCGGTAGGACCACCGGGAGGAGTGAGCGGGAGAGGTGGAGAGGTGGAGAGGTGGAGCAGCTTGTGCGGGGTGCCAGAACCGCTCTGGTGCACACCGAGTATCACCTCTTCCGGATCTCGGATCCGGAGGGGCCCGTGGTCGATGACCTCGACGCGTCTCACAACGGCCTCGTGTCGGCCGTCGACGGAACCATCGAGGTGTCGACCGGGATCCACACCGGCAACGTCCGGGTGACCGTCGAGCTGCATGCCGTGCAGCCCGACCCCGCTGCGGACTGGGAGGAGATCGCCGAGATCTCATGGCGATCCCCGTCCGGAGAAGCGCTGGTGGCTCCCCTCATGGACGACCCCGTGGACCTGCCCTCGCTGGCCTCGCGAGGGCCGGGCCGCTACCGGTTGCGGGTCCATGCCCGGGGCAGGGACACGGCTGTCGACCGGACAGTGGTGGATGAGCCGGTCGAGTCCTATCTGCTCCAGAGCTGGCCCGCGACCCACCAGGACGCTCTTCTGGTGAGGGCGACCGACGCCTACGGGGCCCATCTCCGGGCCCAGGGTGCCGACGACACCATCGTCATCGACCACGAGGACTCTCCCGACACCCAGACCGGCCGGGAACGCGACCTCCTGCGCCGGGCCGAACACGAACAGTAGTCGGCCTCCACCGGCGCTCAGAAAGACCTCGGCTACCGCGGCCCCGATCCGAAACTCTGCCCGGGGTGCGCGGCGCGGCATGTGGTCTCCGCCATCCCCGGCGAGAGCCCCAACGCCCCAACCAGCGCGACGCCCCTGAGCACCCAGGCACAGCCGTGAACCGCGACAGCCTGCGAGAGCGCAGGCACGCGCGCCTCCGGCGCGGCCCCGCGGCGGCACGGAGTGCGGCGCGTCTTGGGGACGCCCTGTGCCCGTGCCCCGCCCGGCTCGCGGTCCGGCTCCACCGTGTCCCTGGCCGGATACTCCGGCCGGGGCACCTCTGGAGGACACCATGAGCACGCAGGCGTCGTCGCGCAGGAGGCCCTGCGGGAACTGACCGCCGTCCTGGACGAGGCCATCAGGGCAGTCCGCACGTGAGCTGGAAGTGGGAGTACGCCGGGCGGGGACATCATCGTTCCCGGCGGCATGTTCACGTACCGGGTCGTCGTGCGCAGCGAGCGGGTGTACGTCGTCCAGATCACCTATCTGGGGTTCTGAGACCCGGCGGCGTGGCCGACGGGCTTCATTGCGGCCTGCGAACGGCCCGGTCGGCTCGCCCCCTGCGTGAGGTGTGCCCGCGGACCCCCGTGCCGCGGGCACGGTGACGTCGTCCGGCCGTCGGAGAAGGGCGGCCGGGCGACGTCACGTACAGGGGGCTGTCAGGAGAGCGTGCCCGCGCCCGTCGTGCCGGTCAGGTCGGTCAGCAGGCTGGTGACCGTGGTCTGGAGGCCGGCGGTGAGGGCCGGGGTCCAGTTGACGGTCGTCTTCAGCTTCTTCGAGCTCGCGGCGTTGTACGCGGCGACGATGTCCGTGGCCTTGCCGTTGACGATGTTGCCGGTGCCCGCGAGCGAGCCCGTGCCGTCGCCGCTCAGCAGCTTGGCGACCTTCGCGTCGGCGGGGATCCTCCAGACGTTGCGCTCGGCGACGACCTGGGCCTTGGCGCGGGAGTCGATGCTGTACTTGGGCGCGTAGCCGTTGACCGTGGTCGTGTCGTAGACGTTGTTGTAGAGGTGGATCTGGCCGATGCGGGCCAGGGGAGCCCGCTGCACGATCCCCTTCCACAGGTTGTGGTGGATCGTCACGCGCAGCTTGCCCGTGCTGTCGGTGTCGCTGGAGCCGATCAGCATCGTCTTGTCGTGGTTGAGGAACTGGTTGCGCTCGACGGTCACCAGGTCGGAGCCGTTGGTGATGTCGAGGGCGCCGTCGTGGACCTGGTACTTGCGGCCGAAGTGGGTCGGCTCGGTCTTGTCGAAGGTCGGCGCGTCGGTGAACGTGTTGTGGTCCGCCCAGACGTTGGTCGCGCCGCGCAGCGTGACGGAGTCGTAGTTGGAGTTCCACTCGCCGGCCGAGCCGTCGGTCGGGTCCCACTGCGGGAAGCAGTCCTGGGTGTCCGCGAAGGTCAGGTTGCGGATGATGACGTTCTTGACGTTCTGGACCAGGACGCTGCCGCCGAGGATGCCGGCCTTGGTGCCGGGTACGCCCACGATGGTGGTGTTGGACGGCACCCTGAGGACGATGTTCTTCTTCTGCTTGTCCTGAGCGGCCTTGCGGGCGGTCTCCTGGGTGCCCGACGGGACCTTCTTGCCGTACTTCGCGGGGTCGAACGCCTTGAGGTACGCGGAGAGCGAGTAGCCGGTGCCGGCGGCGTAGTCCGCGCAGGTCAGCTTCTTGCCGGAGTCGCTCGTGTTGGCGTCGATCGTGCCCTTGACCTTGATGATGCGGGGCGTGGTGTCGGTGGCGGAGCCCAGCGCCTTCACCAGTTCCGCCCGGGTGGACACGGTGAACGTGTGCGCCGCGTCGGCCTTCGCGCCGCCGGTCGTACCGGAACCGGACGCCGCCCAGCCGTCCTTGGCGGGCAGCACCTGGTGGTACAGGTCGGTGGGGCTGGCGCTGGCGTTCATCACGAGGACGCCGGCACCGACAGCGGCGGCCACGGCTGCGGCGGAGACCACGAGGGTCCGCCGCTTGCGGAGGGACCGGCGGTGGGACGGGCGCGGGGAGGCAGAAGCCACTGATGAGTCCTTACGTAACGTACGTGGTTCGGGAGAACACGTGGTTCGTGTGGGGCCCCCGTGAAGGGGGTTCCGACTCATGTGTGGTCGCGGCTTCTTGAAAGGTTGCCGCCCTGATTCCGGGAATCCGGAAGGGAGTTGACGGCCGCCGTCGGGGGAGCGACGGCCGCCGTTCAGGGACGGAGCCCCTGGGGCGGGTCCCTGCTCACCCTGCGGACCCTGCGGTACGGGTGGACCCGCGGGGCCGGCTCCTGGGCTGAGAACGGCCACGCGCGCACGGGTGAATCGCGGCGGCTACTGGATGTGGTCCATCACCTCCAGGAACTCCTTCGTCGGGGAGAACTCGACGAGCTCGACGTCCTCCAGGGCTTCGGGCGAGTGGCCGGGGGACCAGTAGTAGGCCTGCCCCGCCTCGTAGAAGTCCTCGCCCTCCTTGGTGCGCATCCTCAGCCGGCCGCTGACGACCTGGCCCCAGTGGGGGCACTGGCACAGGTCGTCGGGGAGTCCCTTGAGCGCCGGTGCCATGTCGGTGCCCTGGGGGAGCTTGATGAAGGCGACGGTCATACCGCCGCCGATCTCCTGGACGCGTACCTCAAGACCGTCGCCCTCGATCAGCACGGGGGCTCCCGTCCGCGTGACTGCCGTCATGATTCCTCCACGACTGGATCACCGCGGGGTCTGTGCGATCTCCGCTTCTCCATCCAGTCTGCGCCCGTCACGCACACACCTCGAATCGGGTGACATGCGTCACGACCGAATTGCACACGATGGAACCGATCAATCCGTTTCATCAAAGCGACAAATGACTCCCCTCGAAGCCTCATCCGGCATTTGTCGCACACACGGCGAATCCAACTGATCGTCCGGAGCGACGAATCCCGCTCCGACGTCGTCGGCGCAACGGCTTTCTGCCTGGTCCCAGGGCGGGTTCGGGCACTCGGGAGCACACGGCGACCCGCCGGACGCGTACACCCCGACCCCCTTGGGAGGCCTCGTCGACGCGTCCCGGGGGCAGCACACGTGTTCGTTGCCCGGTGCGGCGAGGGGTCCCCATAATGACCGGGCTCACCAGGGCCACGGCCTGCCAAGGGGTCGATTGCGTCGAAGTCGGACCATTCAGTGAGGCCACGTATGACACGCACGAGACGAACGAACAGTCACCGCCGTAGGACGAAACGGTCGGCGGCGCGGCAGCCCAGGACGACACGCCGGAAGATAGCCGTCGCCACCGCCCTCGTGGTGGCCGTGGGCGCCATAGGCATCCCCACAGCCGCGTGGGCCGGCGGGGTCGGGCTGGGCGACTGGAGCAACGTGGCCTCCTCCTGGTGGGGAGGGGAGAAGCGGGAGCCGGCTCCGGCCGCGCCGTCGCGCACACCCTCCGCGTCCGCGACGCCCTCCGTCGAGAGCGCCCCGGACACTCCGGAGAGCTCCCCGAGTCCGTCGCGTTCCAAGGCCAAGGCGAGCGCGTCCCCCTCCAAGTCCGCCAAGCCGAAGGCCAAGTCCACCCCCGAGGCCGCCGACACGCCCGACAGGACCACACCGCCGCCGAGCGCCCCGAAGGCCACCCAGGCCGAACGCGCTCCCGCCGCCTCCACCGGCAACACGGCATCCGGACCCACGGCCCAGGTGCTGAACCTGGTCAACGCCGAACGCGAGAAGGCCGGTTGCTCGCCGGTGACCGTGGATGCCAAGCTCACCAAGGCCGCCCAGGACCACAGCCAGGACATGGCCGACCACCGGAACATGTCCCACACCGGCTCCGACGGTTCGGACATGAGTGAGCGGCTCTCCCGCGTCGGGTACTCCTTCCGTTCGGCGGGCGAGAACGTCGCCGCCGGGTACGGCACCGCCGCGAGCGTCATGGACGGCTGGATGAACAGCCCCGGCCACAAGGCGAACATCCTCAACTGCGGGTTCAAGGAGATCGGCATCGGCCTGGCCCAGCCGGGCAACTACTGGACCCAGAACTTCGGGACACCCGCCTAGCCACCGAGGACGAGCGGCGCCGTCCGTCCCGACGACCGGGTCACCCGACGGTGCCGCTACCGCTACTGGCCTCGGTCGCCGCCCCCACCCGGACCGCCGCCGAAGCCGCCCTCCGGGGCCTCGCCCGCCGTGACCGTGGCGATCTTCTCCGCCGAGCCGAGCTTTCCCGCACCGGCGAGGCCGCCGGTCTCGGAACCGGAGGTGGAGCCGCCGGAGTACACGGTGTACTCCTCGCCGCTCTTGATCCCGGCGCCCGAGTACACGACGTTCTGGATGGTCTTCGAGGTGACGTACGACGCCACGACGTCACCGTCCGCGTCGACGATGTGCAGGGTGGTGCCCGCCCCGACCGACGCGTCCAGGGTCGCCGACAGCCAGCCCTGCTCCGACTCCTCGTCCGGTGCGACGACCATGCCCGCGCTGCCGGAGGCGAGCAGCGTGCCGCCGCCGACGGTGAAGCTGCCGTTGACGTCGAGCGCTCCGTTGCCGCCCGTCTCGGGGCCGTTGACGACGATCGTGCCGCCGGTGATCTCGGCGGCGCCGTTGGAGTCGAAGCCGTCGCCCTGGGAGTTGAGGACGAGCGTGCCGCCGGTGACCTTGGCGGAGTAGTCGCCGACCTCCATGCCACCGCCTCCGCCTCCGCCGCCGCCTCCGCCGCCGGGGCCGCCGCCCCGGCCCCCCTGCGCGTCCTCGTCCTCTGACGTCGCCTCGCTGCCGGACGCGTTGACCCCGTCGTCGTTGGACGTGACGTTCGACGTACCGCCCCTGACCAGGATGTCCTTGCCCTCCAGGCCCTCGTTGGAGCCGGTGATGTCCAGGGTGCCCTCGCTGATGACCAGGTCGCCCTCGGCGTGGATGCCGTCGTCACCGGCCGCGAGGGTGACGTCGGCGCCGTTGAGGTGGACGGCCGCGTCGCCGTGCAGAGCGTCGGCGGAGGCGTCCACGTCGACCGTGCCGCCCTCCAGCACCGTGATCACACCCGACTTCAGACCGTGCGCCGAGGTGTCGTCGGAGGCCTCGGCCCGCACGGTCAGCTCGCCGCCGGTGACGACGAGGTCGGTGGCGGCGTCCACGGCGTCCCCGTTCGCGGTGACGGAGACCGTGCCGCCGTCGACGGCGATGTACCCCGCGTCCTCCTCGTCCGCGTTGTCGGACTTCAGCCCGTCTCCCTTCGCCGTCACGGTGACCGTGCCGCCGTTCACGACCAGGTAGTCCTTGCCCCGGATGCCGTCGTCGGCGGCCTCGACGGTGATGTTCCCGCCCTCGACGACCAGACCGTCCTTGCCGGCGATGGCGTCGTTGCCGTTCCCCTGCACCGTGAGCGAGCCGCTGCCGCCGATCGTCAGGTCGCCCGCGCTGTACAGGGCGGCGTTCGCCTCGGCGTCGTCGGCGTAGGAGTCGGTGTCGCTCAGCCTGTTCTCGCTGCCGCCCGCGAGGACGACGACCAGTCGTTCGGCCTCGGTCGCGGCGATCGCCGACCCGGAGGAGCTGGAGATGTCGACGCCGTCCAGGACCAGCTTCACGGTGGCCTCGGGGGCGGTGACCACGATCTGCCCGTCGTCGAGGGACCCGCTCAGCACGTAGGTCCCACCGGAGGTGATGGTGACGGTGGACCCGTCGACGTCCACCCCCTCGCCCTTGCCCTCGGCGGAGGCCGAGTCTCCCTTCAGCGCGATGGCGACGGCCGCCGACTCGTCGGCCTCCTCGTACGCGGTGTCGCCGTCCTCGGCGTGCGTCTCCTCGTTGTCGGCGAGGACGGCCGCCGCGTTCCGCGTCCCGTCCACGGCCGCCGCCGCGCTCGCGCTCGCCGAGGAGTCGGACGACGCCGAGCCGGAGTCGCTCCCGGCGGAGCACCCGGCCAGCGCGGCGGCCGCGAGGACGACGGAGGCGAGGGAGCCCGCGGTCTTCGTACGGAGCCCGCGTGCCCTTCTCCGCCACGCGTTCCGCGTCCACGCGTTGCGTGTGCTTCGCGCGTTACCTGTGTTCCACGTGTTCCTACGGATGTTCATGCGGATGTTCATGCGGATGTTCATGCGGGGCTCCCGTTCAGTGCCGGTGCGGTGGGGAAGTGGCGCCGCAGGACGGGCAGCCAGCGGTTGGCGGGCAGGTCGGGCCGCAGCGCGGCGAGCCCGGTGCCGTACTTGGAAACAGGGCAGGGCCGGTGCCTGAGCGACCACAGCAGCCGGTCGGCGCCCGATCCGGCGCGGCCCGCCTTGGTTTCGACGATGGCCCGTTCAGGGGTGCGCAGCTCGGTGCCGTCGGGCAGCGCCCAGGTCAGGCCGGTGTCGACGGTGACCCGGCTGCCGCTGCCCGGCAGGAAGAGGGTGGTGCGGAGGTAGCGGGTGGTCAGCGCCGGCACCAGGCGGAAGCCGTGGGAGTCGATGCCCGCCGCGCGGAGCACGTCGTCGGCGTACGCCCGCGCCTCGTGGCCCAGCCGCCCCAGCTCCCCGTCGTACGGGACCCGCTGCTTGACGGTGGTGCCGCGCGGACCGCGCGTCTTGACCTCCAGGAAGTGCTGCCCGGACGCCAGATAGGTCCGTATCCGCAGCTTGAAACGGCGGCGACGGCGACGGGCGGCCCCCAGGTAGCCGTCCATGTCCGGGGTGTCGAAGTACACGGACCGGTACGCGAACTGCCGCTCGCCGTCGACCTCCAGGACCTGTACTCCCCCAGTCTCGACTTCGCTCGACCGGGAGGGGCCCCCACCCTCCAGTCCGCCGACCACGAAGGGCAGGTCGGTGAGGGGCAGCATGTACTTGCGGTCCAGCCGGGTCAGCAGCTCGGCGCGGTCGACGAGTTCGTCGAGGCCTATGGGGCGCAGCGACCCGACCACGGGCGCCACGGAGTCCAGGGCCGTCATGCCCGGACCCCGTGCTCCCGCTCGACCCGGCCGCCGGCCTCGCGCGGTGCGCGCGGTGCACGCGGGCCCTCGCCGGTGACGAGGTAGCGGACGTCGACCAGGGTCATGTCGTTGACCAGGTCGACGCTCTGCACGGAGAGGTTCACCACCCGCCCGCCCAGCAGCACTTCGAGGTGGGCGCGCAGGGCGTCCTCGTCGGTGTACGCGGCGTCGAGACGCAGACTGCGCTGCCGGTACCGGCCGAACAGCCGGGGGTGGTCGCCGACGTACATCGTGGCGACGATCAGTGCCATGAGCAGCGTCGACAGGATGTTGACCCGCTCCGGCAACCCGGCCAGCAGACCGAGGGCGAGCGCGGAGAAGTAGTACGCGATCTCGTGCTGGGCGATCTCGTTGGACCGCAGCCGGATGATCGACAGGACGCCGAAGAGCCCCATGCCGAGGCCGATGCCGACGGACGACGAGCTGAGCGTCATCGCCACCGCGAGGACGCCGACGTTGACGCCGAGGAAGGCGGCGATGAGGTCCCGGCGGTGGTGGCGCGGGAAGTAGACCGCGAAGGTCAGCACGGAGATGGCGGCCAGATCGGCGACCACGAGAAGGGTCTGGTCCATGTCGAAAGACGATCGTGGGCCAACCTTTGAGCGCGCTTTGCCTTCCCTTAACTGAACTTGAGAAGTTCCACGGGCCAACGGCGGGTGAACCCGGAAGTCCGGCGAGGTACCGGCCGGATGGCCGACGCGGTCCCGCCCGGATGGCCGACGAGTCCCGCACAGCCGCCCGGGCGAGGTCCCGCACGGGCGCCGCCCTCCGGTCGGACCGTCTCGGCGGGCGTCCATCCGGAGGTCACGGTGCAATGGCCTGGGCCTGGGCCTGAGGGGCCTGGTGGGGGCCCATGGGCGCCCACGGGCGCCGAAACCCGGTCCTGCTCCGATTCCCCCGATGGGATGGCAGGTGATCCCGTCCGCACCCGCCCGGTCCCGGTCCTGCCCTACAAGTAGCTGCGCCGGTACGGCAGTTGGAGAGTCGGAGCAGAAGGAGGCACGAGTGGTGCGACGGGACAGGGCGCGGACGATGGCCGCGGCGACCGCGGCGGCGACGCTGGCGCTCGCTCCGGGGGCGGCCCAGGCCGTCGGCCCCCGGCCCACGGTCATGGAGACGGTCAACACGACGGCGACCGGGGTGACCGGCGTCGGGGTGACCGGGGTGACCGGGGTGACCGGGGTCGAGGCGACCGCTGCCGGGTCGGTGGCGGCCCTCCCGGTCGCGCCGAAACCGGAGGTCAGAAGCTTCCTGACGGTCGTCAACAAGGCTCGGGCGGGCGTCGGCGTCCCCCCGCTGGTCTGGGACGAGTCCGTCGCCGCGCAGGCCCGCTCCTGGGCGCGGGTGCGGGTCGCCGACTGCACGCTCGTCCACTCGAACAGCCGGTACGGCGAGAACCTGGCCAAGGGGTCGAACCCGCGTTACTCCCTGGCGGACGCCGCCCGTCTCTGGCTCGACGAGAAGTCCGACTACGACCGCCCCTCCAACTCCTGCGTCAACGACCGGGAGTGCCTCCACTACACCCAGCTGGTCTGGCGCGGCTCGACACGGGTGGGCGCGGCCAAGGCGAGGTGCGGCAACGGCTGGACCTACGTGGTGGCCAACTTCGACCCGCCGGGGAACTGGGTGGGCCGACGGCCGTACTGACCGGGGAAAGACCACGGGGGCCGTGATAATCCCTCCATGGCCCCACCCCCGCCCCCACTC
>NZ_JARGEE010000148.1:0-19717 GCF_033794485.1 Streptomyces sp. MB09-02B | reverse complement strand
GCTGGGGGGTGTCGAGGGTTCGGTGGACGTGGGAGCGGAGGTGGGCGTGGGGTCCGGTGAAGGCCGCTCGGTGCTCTGGGACGGTGACGGCGTGAGAGACGTACCGCTCGGGGGTGGGGGAGTGGTGGACTCCGGGGGCGACGACACATCGTCCACCGGGGACGAGCCTCCGTCCGAGGGCGTCTTGCCCGGGTCCGTCGGCGTCGAACTGTTCTCCGTGGGCGATCCGCCCGTCGGCGATCCATCAGAGGAGAAGGAACTGTCCGGCCCCGAGGGCCCTGTCGGCCCCGGGTCCGTGCCCGTGGAGCCGCCGTCCGAGTCCGACCCGCCGTCCGCCTCCGACCCGCTGTCGGATCCCGGGCCATCGCCGGGTCCCGTCCCACCGTCCGAGTCCGACCCGGACCCCGATCCGTCGGTGCCGTCCTCGGAAGTCGTGCCCGGCCACTCCACGTGCAGCGCCACCGGGGCGCCGAACTCCAGCTCGGCGCCGGGCCCGGGGCTCGATCCGGTCACCGGCGCGTCGACCGGTGGCAGCCCGTCCCCCGTGACCGTCACCGCCAAGCCCTGCTCCGCCATGGCCGCGCTCGCCTCACCGAAGGTCATCCCCCGTACCTTGGGTACGGCCTGCCGCGCACGCGTGTCGAACGTCGTGTCGGACTCGCCCGTGGTGCCGACCTCCCGGCTGATGCCCCGGTCGGGGTCCTCGACGTCGACGAGTTTGAGCTCCTTCAGCTGCTCGGGCGCGGGCTTGACGACGACCACCGCAGCCTTGTCGTAGTTCTCCCACTCCTTGTTGTCGCCCCTGAACTCCACCTTGATGCGGTCCGGGTCGGCGGCGAACGAGCGCAGCGGATTTCCGCAGCTGCACTTGACGGCCGGCAGCCCCTGATCGTTCACCAATACCGCGATCCCGGCTTCCAGCAGCGCGTCGAAGGGGACAGCCCTGCCCTTTTTGTAGTCGTGGTTCTTCACGAGGGTGTCGTGGCGCAGGAGAACGGGTGTGAGGTCGTCGAGATAATCCGGGATGCGGTCGACGCCCACTCCGACGATCCGGGACCATTGCTGAGCCTTTTTCTTGTTCTCGGGAGCGGTGAGGAAATCCTCCAGCTTGCCGACATCGCAGATCTTCGGTTTCCGGCTGCCCCCGTAGAGGCCGGGCGTGCTGCCCTGCTGGAGGCCGCTGTGCGGTTCCAGGGACCGCAGGTCGGGCTGGTCCCGGCCGAGCCGTTCGCCCTCGTCGAAGAAGGGGGCGAGGGACGGGACCCCTGCGGCCACCGCCGTCACCGCGAGCAGTGACGGGACCGACTCCCCGCAACCGCTGAGGACCAGTACACCCATCCATAGCAAACATGTTCGTAAGCGTGCGCGCATTGCCATGACCGCTCCCCCTTGCGGTTCCCCCGTCACCCCGCAGAGCGTATGCGAGGCTCACGCATCATGCTACTGAAGGGCAAAGTTTTTCCGTCAAGAGAAATAGAAAGGGGCACGGTTCTGTGGCCAAAGAAAAGAATGGGGGCACAACTGGCAAGAAAAAGAAATGTGGCTCAGCGACTACGAGCGTTGAGTGAGGCCAGGTAGGCGTTGTACGCCTCCAGCTCCTTGTCGCCGTCCCGGTCGGCAGCGCGGTCCGAGCGCCGGGCCTGCCGCTGCTCGGAGTTGTACCACTGGAAGAGCAGCGCCAGCAGCACCAGCACCGAGGGGATCTCGCTGAAGGCCCAGGCGATCCCGCCGGCCGCGTTCTGGTCGGCGAGGGCGTCGATGCCGAGGGAGGCGGGCGGGTTCTCGTACGTCTTGACCATCGGCGCGGACGCCATCATCAGCGCGATGCCGAAGAAGGCATGGAACGGCATGCCCGCGAACAGCTCCAGCATCCGCATCAGATACCCGGGCCGGTGCGGGCCCGGGTCCACGCCCATGATCGGCCAGAAGAAGAACAGCCCCACCAGCAGGAAGTGCGTCATCATCACGATGTGCCCCGGCGTCGACCCCATCAGGAAGTCGAACAACGGCGTGAAGTACAGCCCGTAGAGGCTCGCGATGAACATCGGGATCGTGAACGCCGGATGCGTGACGATCTTCATGTACCAGCTGTGCAGGAACATCAGCAGCAGCTCGCGCGGCCCCTTGCGCCCCTTCCCCGCCACCGGCAGCGCCCGCAGCGCCAGGGTCATCGGCGCCCCCAGCAGCAGCATGATCGGCGCCAGCATGCTGATCACCATGTGCTGCACCATGTGCACGCTGAACATGACCATGCCGTAGTCGTTCAGCCCGGTGCACGTCACCAGCATCACCAGCAGCACCCCGACGACGAACGCGACCGTCCGCCCGACGGGCCACTTGTCTCCGCGCCGCACCAGCCTGCCGACCCCCCAGCCGTAGAGACCGAGGGCCGTCAGACAGGCGACGAGGAAGAACGGATCCGCCGACCACGAGAGCCCCCGCCCGAGCGTGAAGGGCAGAAGCCCCATACCGTGCCCGCTGTGATCCATCCGCCGGCTCCTGTTTCGTGGGGGTTGAGCGCTGTACGTCCGCCCCCAGACTAGAACCGCCCCCGGTCACGATCATGACCGGGGGCAAGCCTTGAAGGGGCGCGGGGCTGTATCGATATGCGGCTCCGCCGCATGGCCGCGATCAACCACGAACGACCCGCAGCCCGCGAACCACCTGCTGGACCGACCTGGCACCGGCGCCCTAAAGCACACACTCCGCTTCCGCGTACCGCTCCGACGGCACCGTCTTCAACGTCTCCACCGCCTCCGCGAGCGGCACCATCACGATGTCGGTCCCCCGCAGCGCGGTCATGTGCCCGAACTCACCCCGGTGCACGGCCTCCACCGCGTGCCACCCGAACCGCGTCGCCAGCACCCGGTCGTACGCGGTCGGCGTACCACCCCGCTGCACGTGCCCGAGGATCACCGGCCGCGCCTCCTTCCCGAGGCGCTGCTCCAGCTCGATCGACAACTGCCGCGCGATCCCGGCGAACCGCTCGTGACCGTAGATGTCCTTGCCGCCCTCGTCGAAGTCCATCGACCCGGCCTTCGGCTTGGCCCCCTCCGCGGCGACGACGATCGCGAACCGCTTGCCCGCCGAGAACCGCTCGGCGACCTTCGTGGTCAACTCCTCGATGTCGAAGGGCCGTTCCGGGACGACGATGGCGTGCGCGCCGGCCGCCATGCCGGAGTGCAGCGCGATCCAGCCGGTGTGGCGGCCCATGACCTCCACCACCAGGACCCGCTGATGGGACTCGGCGGTGGTCTTCAGCCGGTCCAGCGCCTCCGTCGCGACCCCCACGGCCGTGTCGAAGCCGAAGGTGACGTCCGTGACCGCGATGTCGTTGTCGATGGTCTTGGGTACGCCCACGACCGGCAGGCCGCTGTCCGACATCAGCCGGGCCGCCTTCAGCGTGCCCTCGCCGCCGATGGGGATGATCGCGTCGAGCCCGAGCTCCTCGACGTGGCCCTTCGCCCGCGCCACCCCGTCCCGCAGGTGCGAGGGCTGGACGCGGGAGGAGCCGAGGATCGTGCCGCCGCGGGCCAGGATGCCCGCCACGGCGTCCAGGTCGAGCTTGAGGTAGTCGCAGTCCAGGAGACCTTTCCAGCCGTCCCGGAAGCCGATGACCTCGTCGCCGTGGTCGACGACGGCACGGTGCACGACGGACCGGATGACGGCGTTCAGTCCAGGACAGTCGCCGCCGGACGTGAGGACACCAATGCGCATAGCCCGAATACCTTCTCGACGTGGGCCGGGGACCGGACCACGCTGTCCGGCTGGAATCCCCGCCACCCTACCGGCGGCAGGGGGCGGGGCCGTAGCGGGCGTCCGCCTGCTGGACGGCCCCGCACAGGTGAGCGGAGGCCTGGTCAGACGGGCTTTCACAGGTGAGCGAGAGCCACTACGGATGGGCTTTCGTACGGGCACTGAGGAACCGTTTCTCAGGTGCCCCGGCCCCCTGCTCAACGCGCTAAGCGGGCTGCTGGGCCGCCGAGATCCGCTCGTCGCGCAGCGCCTCGAACCAGCGGTCGTCGGTCGGCGGCAGCGCGTTCACGTCCAGTGCCAACTTCAGCAGCAGGTCCGCGATCTGCGGGTTCCGCGCCAGCACCGGCCCGTGCATGTAGGTACCGAACACGGTGTCGTTGTACGCGCCCTCCGTGCCGTCGCCCGTGCCGTTGCCCTTGCCGAGCCGCACGTTCGCGAGCGGGCGGGCGGTGGGGCCGAGGTGGGTGACGCCCTGGTGGTTCTCGAACCCGGTCAGCTGCGGCAGCCCGAGGCGCGGGTCGATGTCCGCGAGGACGTCGCCGACGCACCGCTCGCCCTCGCCCCGGGTCGTGGTGACGTCGAGCAGACCGAGGCCGGGCTCGCGCTGGCCGAGGTCGTTGACGAACTCGTGGCCGAGGATCTGGTACCCGGCGCAGACAGCGAAGACGATCGCGCCGTTGTTCACCGCCTGGTACAGGTGCCGGTCACGGCGCAGGCGCTCGGCCGCCAGCCGCTGCGGCCGGTCCTCACCGCCGCCGATCAGGTAGATGTCGCCGGAGGTCGGGATCGGCTGGTCGCTGCGCACGTCCAGCCGGGCCACGTCCAGGCCGCGCTGCCGCGCGCGGCGCTCGACGACGAGGACGTTGCCCTGGTCGCCGTAGGTGCTGAGCAGGTCCGGGTAGACCCAGACGACCCGCAGACTGTTGTCGCTCATGAAGTCAGTGCCCCTCAGAGTCGTTCATGGTCGTTCGTGGCCGGGTGCTCAGTTGCCCACGCGGCGGCGCAGGTCCTGGAACGCGGTGTAGTTCGCGATGACCTCGATCCGGCCCGGCGGGCACATCTGCACCGCCTGGTCGAGGGTGTCGCAGACCTGGAAGTGCTGACCCGCCACCTCCAGGCGTACCGCGAGGTCCAGCTTGCGGTCGCCGAGCACGAAGATCGGGTGGCCGGTCAGCCGGGTGTAGTCGACGTCCCACAGCCACGAGGTGTCGGTGCCGTCGGCGCCGCGCGCGTTCACCGACAGGATCACCGGCGACGGCGGCGGGTCGATCAGCGAGAACGTCTCCAACCAGCCCGCCGGGTTCTTGGCGAGCAGCAGCCGCAGATCCCGCTGCATGAACTGCACCACGTCGTACCGTCCGGCGACCGCCTGCACCTGGTACATGCGTTCCAGGGCGACCTGCGGCGGCACTCCGAAGACGGCGGCGGTGGCGGCCGAGGAGGCGGCGTTGGCCTTGTTGGCGCGGCCCGGCAGCTGCAGGTGGATCGGCCAGGCCGAACCGTGCGGGTCGAGGACGTGGTCGCCGGAGAGCGCCCAGCTCGGCGTGGGGCGGCGGAAACCGCACTCGCCGCAGAACCAGTCGTCGCCGGGGCGCTGCATCACGCCACCGCAGGACGGGCAGGACCAGGCGTCGTCCTTCCACATCTGGCCGACCGCGACCCAGACCACGTTCGGGGACGACGAGGCCGCCCACACGATCAGCGGGTCGTCGCAGTTGGCCACGACGACGGCCTTGGTGCCGGCCAGGCCCTCCCGCCACGCCTCCGCCATCATGCGGGTCTCGGCGGCACGGTCGAGCTGGTCGCGGGAGAGGTTGAGCAGTGCGATGCACTTGGGGTCGGTGTCCCGCGCGACACCGGCCAGGTACTTCTCGTCGACCTCGATGACCGCGAACTTCGAGTCCGAGTTCCCGGCGAGCGCCGACGTGATGCCCGCGGGCATGTTGGCGCCGAGCGCGTTGGAGACGACCGGGCCCGCGGCCCGCAGCGCCTCGGCGATCAGCCGGGTCGTGGTGGTCTTGCCGTTGGTGGCGGAGACCAGGACGACGTCCAGGCTCTGTGCGAGCCTGGCGAGGAGGTCGGGGTCGAGTTTCAGTGCCACCCGGCCGCCGATCACAGATCCGCTACCGCGTCCCGCGGCACGCGATGCCGCCGCGACCGCCTTGCCCGCCGTCACGGCCAGCTTGGCCCGCGGCGTGAGCGGGTCCGAGTTGCCTGCCATCAGTTCTCGATCCTCCTTGCGTACAGCGCCGCGCCCAGTCCCGGCAACGTGTGGACCAAAGCCTATCGAGATCCACTCACGCGCCCGAATCTCGACCGGGCCGTAACACTGGCCGGACCGGCGATATCGGGTCTGAACGTACCCTTGCGGCCATGCGAAACGGCTCGATTCCCGGCGCCCGAGGGCGCGTTCTCCCCATGGCACTGCTCGGGGACCCCGTATTGCAGGCGCAGTGTGAAGAGGTGACGGAGTTCGGGCCCGAACTGGTGCGGCTTGTGGAGGACATGTTCGTGACGATGTACGACGCGCGGGGGGTGGGGCTCGCCGCGAACCAGGTGGGCCGGGGGCTCCGGGTGTTCGTGTACGACTGCCCGGACGACGAGGACGTACGTCATCTCGGCCATGTGGTGAATCCCCGGCTCGTCTCGACCGGGGGGATCGTACTGCGGGGCCCCGAGGGTTGTCTGTCCTTGCCCGGGCTGGAGGCGGGGGTGGAGCGGTACGACGAGGCCGTGGTCGAGGGGTTCACGGTGGACGGGGACCGGGTGCGGGTGTCGGGGAGCGGGTTCTTCGCGCGGTGCCTGCAGCACGAGTGCGATCATCTTGAGGGCCGGGTTTATGTGGACCGGCTGTCGGGGTGGCGGCGTTCTCGGGTGATGAGGAAGGTCGCGAAGGCGTCGTGGGGGGCGTGAGTTCGTCGGCGGGTGCGGGTTCGGTGGGGCTTCTCGCGCCCACGCGGCGGAGCCGCATATCGATACAGCCCCGCGCCCCTGAAGGGGCGCGCCGCCCGACCATGTGATCAAGGAACCCTCTAGAACCCGGGGCTGCCGACCTTGTCGCCCGCCGCTGCCAGGCGGCCCCAGAGGAGGTCTGCGAGGCTGCGGACCAACTCGGCGCGGGTGAGGGGTTGTTCGCCGAGCCACCAGTCGCCCGCCGCGTGCATCATGCCGACGATTCCGTGGCCCCATACACGTGCCAGTTGGCGGCTGTCGGGGCCGAGGTCGAGGCGGTCCTCGATGACCGTGCCGAGTTCCTCGCCCATGCGCCGCAGGAGGGGGGCCGAGTGCTTGCCCACGTCGAAGCCCTGGTCCCCGGGCTGGCCGCCCTCGGCCGGGTGCATGAGGAAGCGGTACACCTGGGGGCGGGCCTCGATGGCGGCCAGATAGGTGTCCAGGGTCGCCTCGACGCGCTCGCGGCGCTCCGCCGGGGCGTCCAGCGCGGCCCGCAGGGAATCGAGGAGCGCGTCGGTGTGCCGCTGGGCGAGAGCGGCGTAGAGTCCGCCCTTGTCGCCGAAGTGGCGATACAGGATCGGCTTGGTGATGCCGGCCTCGGCGGCGATGGCGTTCATCGACGCTCCGGGGCCGTCGCGGAGCACGACTCGGTCCGCGGCCTCCAGCAGCTCGCGCCGACGGCGGTCGGCGGACCGCTCCTGGTCGGTCCGCTGCGTGGTGTCCATGAGTCTCTCCCCCAAATACTGATGACAGTGACGCCCTGCGCAAACTAACACTGATTGGCACGACCGGATCGAACGGGCTACCGAGCCCGCCCAGGGAGTTGACTTTTCCTACCGACCGGTAACAGACTCCAGTTACCGCAGGTAACATCTTAGTGCAGTGCTGGAGGCGCGTCATGGCCGAGTTCACCATGGAACTCAACGAGGAACAGCGAGAGGTCCGCGACTGGCTCCACGGATTCGCCGCCGATGTGATCCGCCCCGCGGCCGCCGAGTGGGACGAGCGCGAGGAGACCCCCTGGCCGGTGATCCAGGAGGCCGCCAAGGTCGGCATCTACTCCCTCGACTTCTACGCCCAGCAGTACTTCGACCCCACCGGCCTCGGCATCCCCATGGCCATGGAGGAGTTGTTCTGGGGTGACGCGGGCATCGCCCTGTCCATCGTCGGCACCGGCCTCGCCGCCGTGGGCGTCCTCGCCAACGGCACCGAGGAGCAGATCGGCACCTGGATCCCCCAGATGTACGGCGACGCCAACGACGTCAAGGTCGCCGCGTTCTGCTCCTCCGAGCCCGACGCCGGTTCCGACGTCGCCTCCATGCGCACCCGCGCGGTCTACGACGGGGCCAAGGACGAGTGGGTCCTCAACGGCACCAAGACCTGGGCGACCAACGGCGGCATCGCCAACGTCCACGTCGTCGTAGCCGTGGTCGACCCCGAGCTCGGCTCCAAGGGTCACGCGTCCTTCATCGTCCCGCCGAACACGCCCGGTCTGTCCCAGGGCCAGAAGTTCAAGAAGCACGGCATCCGCGCCTCCCACACCGCCGAGGTCGTCCTGGAGGACGTGCGCGTCCCCGGCTCCTGCCTGCTCGGCGGCAAGGAGAAGCTCGACGAGCGTCTGGCGCGGGCCCGGGAGCGGGCCAAGGCCGGCGGCGAGCGTGTGAAGAACGCGGCCATGGCCACGTTCGAGGCGTCCCGCCCGGCCGTCGGCGCCATGGCCGTGGGCACGGCCCGGGCCGCATACGAGGTCGCCCTCGACTACGCCAAGACCCGAGAGCAGTTCGGCCGGCCCATCATCGACAACCAGGGCGTCGCCTTCCAGCTCGCGGACATGCGGACGTCTGTCGACGCGGCGCGGCTGCTGGTGTGGCGGGCGTCCTGGATGGCGATCAACGGCAAGCAGTTCACGGCGGCCGAGGGGTCCCAGTCGAAGCTGTTCGCGAGCGAGACGGCGAAGAAGGTGACCGCGCAGGCGATCCAGATCCTGGGCGGCAACGGGTACACGCGGGAGTACCCGGTCGAGCGGATGCACCGGGACGCGGCTATTTACACCATCTTCGAGGGTACGAGTGAGGTGCAGCGGCTGGTGATCGCCCGGACCTTGTCGGGGATGCCGATTCGGTAGCGCCGTGGGGTGTGACTGTGTCGGTCGGGCTGCGGGTGATTCGTGGTTGCTCGCGCCCACGCGGCGGAGCCGCGTATCGACACAGCCCCGCGCCCCTGGAGGGGCGTGGCTGTTGCACGGCGGTGATGACACAGCAACCCGACGGGAGTGCTCGATGACGCGTACGGCCGGAGAAGTGCTGGAAGCGATCACCGCCAGGCTCGCGCCCGATCCGAGCGACAACCCCCTGCTGCCCCTGATCGCCTCCGGCACGGCCGGGCTCGGCACCCTCGCCGTGCTCGCGTTGGAGCAGCGGCTCGTCATCGCCGCCGACCTGCGCTCCTTCCGCCACCTGGCCGAGCGGTCGGCCGCCGAGGAGCCGGCCTGTGCGCCCTTCTTCGGGATGCTCGCGGAAGGGGAGGCGGTGGCGGCTCAGCGGCTCGGGGCGTTCGTCGCGGCGTGCGGGGTGGACGAGGAGAGTGCGGCGGCGTATGAGCCGCTGCCCGGCTGCCAGGCCTACCCGTCGTACGTCGCCCGGCTCGCGCTGGGCGCGGCCCCGGCCGACGTTCTGCTCGCCCTCAGCGCCAACTTCTCGTCCTGGGGCGGTTATTGCGCGACGATCGCGAAATCCCTCCGCGAGCACTACACCTTCACCGATGAGGCCTGCGGCTTCTTCGACTTCTTCGCCGAACCGGCCCCGGAACTGGAGGACCGGGCCAGGGCGGCGGTCCGGACGGGGACCGACACGGGGCAGATCGACGAAGAGGCGGCCTACCGATACGGCCGCCTCCTGCAGAGCTACGAGTCCATGTTCTGGCACACACTCGCGCCCCGTCAGGGGCACGGGGCTGTGTCGATGGCGGCTCCGCCGCGTGGGCGCGAGCAACCACGAACGACCCGCAGCCGACCTACGACCTAGAAGCGGCCCCTAGCCGGAGGCGCCGCCGCTGCTGTGTGCGATGCACGCCACGTCGATCCGGTCCGCCAGCTTCGCCAGTTCGATCGTGAGCGCCGCCACCGTGTCCTCGTCGAGGTCCTCACCCGCCTCCACCAGGTGCAGCCATCGCCCGCCCACCGTCCGCAGCAGCTTGCTCACATCGGCCGCAGACACCTGTAGGGTCCCGCGGTCGTCGACGATCAGAGGCAGAGTCACTTCGCGGTTCACAACGGGGATCGTAGCCGCGGAACGTTCACGCCCCGTGCCACACGGTGGTGATGTTGCAGAACTCCCGAATTCCGTGTCCGGACAGCTCACGCCCGTATCCCGACCGCTTGACCCCGCCGAACGGGAACGCCGGGTGGGAGGCGGTCATCCCGTTGACGTAGACCGCGCCCGCGTCGAGGTCCCGGACGAAGCGGTCGACCTCGGCGCTGTCCCGGGTCCACACGTTGGAGCTCAGCCCGAAGGGCGTGTCGTTGGCGATCGCGATCGCTTCGTCGAGGTCGGCGACCCGGTACAGCGTGGCGACGGGACCGAAGGTCTCCTCCTGGTGGACGCGCATCTCGGGGGTGATGTCCGCGAGGACGGTCGGCGGGTAGAACCAGCCGGGCCCGTCGGGCCGTTCGGCGCCGCACAGGACGGTGGCCCCGCTCTCCACGGCCTCGTCGACCAGTTCCTCCAGGTCCTTCCGGCCCCGCTCGCTGGAGAGCGGGCCGACATCGGTGCCCTCGTCCAGCGGGTCGCCGACCTTCAGCGCCTTCATCGCCTCGACGAACCGGTCGGCGAAGGAGTCGTAGACGTCGGTGTGCACGATGAACCGCTTGGCGGCGATGCACGACTGCCCGGTGTTCTGCACCCGGGCCGTCACCGCGATCTCGGCCGCCTTCTCGACGTCGGCGGACGGCATCACCACGTACGGGTCGCTGCCGCCCAGCTCCAGGACCGTCTTCTTGACCTCGTCCCCGGCGACCGAGGCGACGGCCCGGCCGGCGGGCTCACTGCCGGTGAGGGTGGCGGCCTTCACCCGGGGATCGCGCAGGATGTCCTCGATGGCGCCCGAGCCGACGAGCAGGGTCTGGAAGCAGCCCCCGGGGAAGCCCGCCCGGCGGAAGAGGTCCTCCAGGTAGAGCGCGGTCTGCGGGACGTTGGACGCGTGCTTCAGCAGGCCCACGTTGCCGGCCATCAGCGCGGGCGCGGCAAAGCGGATCACCTGCCAGAGCGGGAAGTTCCACGGCATCACGGCGAGCACCGGGCCGAGCGGCCGGTAGTGGACCAGGACCCGGGAGGCGCCCGAGTCCTTCACGTCCGCGTCGGACGGCTCCACGTCGGTGAGCAGCACCTCGGCGTGGTCGGCGTACCAGCGCATCGCCTTCGCGCACTTGGCGGCCTCGGCGCGGGCCTGCCTGACGGGCTTGCCCATCTCCGTGGTCATCGTCCGAGCGACGTCCTCGGTGTCCTCGTCGAGGAGCTCGGCGGCCCGGCGCAGCAGCCGGGCGCGTTCCGCGAAGGAGGTGGTCCGGTAGGTGCGGAACGTGGCGTCGGCGGTGGCGAGGCGGTGCTCGATCTCCTCCTCGCCCAAGGCGTCGTACGTCTTGAGGGTCTCGCCGTTCGCCGGGTTGACCGTGGCGATGGGCATGCTTGCCTCCTGCGTGGGCTGTCCTTCGACCTTCCCGCGCGACGGCGCACGCCGCAACGCGGACTCAGTCCGAGTGCTCCAGGAGACGGTCGAGAAACTCCGCCTGCGCCGGGACGATCACGGCGCGGGCCCGTTCGACGGTGAGCCACTCCACGCGGTCCAGCTCCGGGAACTCCTGGAGCTGTCCCGACCTCGGCGGCCACTCCATGCGGAACGTGCCCGGGACGACGGTCGCCGGGTCGAGGTCCGCCTCGATGGCCCAAGCGGTGACGATCTTGCCGTTCTTCTGCCGCACCTCGCCCAGCGGTACGGCCTCCCCGTCGGGCGGCGCCAGCCCCAGCTCCTCCTGGAACTCCCGGCGGGCCGCGTCCCAGGCGGGCTCGTCCGGTTCGTACTCGCCCTTGGGCACGCTCCACGCCCCCGCGTCCTTGTGCGCGAAGAACGGGCCACCCATATGGCCGAGCAGCACCTCGACGCCGTGCTCGGTGCGGCGGTGGAGCAGCAGGCCGGCACTGCGCTTGGGCGTGGTCAACGGGTCACCTCGGGGTGTGCGGCGAGCAGGGCCTCGACCGTATCGGCTTCCGCGGGGGTCTTGTCCTCGCGGTACCGGATCACGCGGGCGAAGCGGAGGGTGACGCCTGCCGGGTAACGGGTGGAGCGCTGCAGGCCGTCGTAGGCGATCTCGACGACGAGTTCGGGGCGTACGGTCACGCCCCACCGGTGCTCCTCCACGGCCAGCTCCGTCAGCCGCTCGGTCTGCCAGGCCAGCAGCGCGTCGGTCATGCCCTTGAAGGTCTTGCCGAGCATGGCGAAGGAGCCGTCGGCGGTGCGGGCGCCGAGGTGGAGGTTGGAGAGCCTGCCCGTGCGGCGGCCGTGGCCCCACTCGGCGGCCAGGACCACCAGATCGAGGGTGTGCACGGGTTTGACCTTCAGCCAGGACGCCCCGCGCCGGCCCGCGCTGTAGGGGGCGTCGAGGGCCTTCAGCACGACGCCCTCGTGGCCGCGTTCCAGGGTGGCGGCGAGGAAGCGCTCCGCCTCAGCGAGGTCGCCGGGGCCGTCGACCAGGGTGCGCCGGACGCGCATCGGCTCGGGGACGAGACGGGCCAGTTCGGTGTGGCGGTCGGTGAAGGGCAGGTCCAGCAGGTCCTGGCCGTCGACGGAGAGCGCGTCGAAGAAGACCGGCGAGACGGGTACCTGCTCGGCCACCGTCGCCACGTCCAGCCGGGAGCCGACCCGGCCGGCGGTCTCCTGGAAGGAACGCGGCCGTCCGCTCCCGTCGAACGCGATCACCTCTCCGTCGAGGATGAACCGCTCGCCCCGCAACTCCAGTGCGGCGGCGGTGAGTTCGGGCAGCCGGTCGGTGATGTCGTCCAGGGTGCGGGTGTAGAGGCGTACGCGGTCGCCGTCGCGGTGGACCTGGACGCGGATGCCGTCGAGCTTCTCCTCGACCGCGCACGTGCCCAGCTTCGCCACGGCCTCCGCCACGGAGGTCGCGCTGTGCGCCAGCATCGGCTGGACGGGCCGCCCCACAGTGAGCCGGAACCCTTCGAGGGCCGACGAGCCGTCCGCCAGCAGGGCCTGGGCCACGGTCTGGAGCGAGCCGGCGAGCATCACCGCCCGGCGTACGTCGGTGGCGGGCGCCCCGGTGGCGCCGGCCAGCCCCTCCACGGCGAGGGCGTCCAGGGCGCCTTGGCGCACCTCACCGGTGAGCAGGCCGAACAGGTAGCGCTGCTCGTCCTCCGTGGCCGCCGCCAGCAACTCGCCGACCAGGCGCCTGCGTTCGGCCTGCGAACCGGTGCCGGTGACCGCGCCGATCACCGTCAGCCGGGCGTCCACCTCGCGGACCGTGAGGGTGGCGGTGGTGGCCGGCAGGATCTGCTGGTCCAGGACCTTCCAGCCGATGCCGAGTCTGCCCTGGGGCAGCCGGCCCGCGAGGTACGGGATGACGATCGGGACGTCCGCCGCGTCGGCGTCCCGGAAGAGTTCGGCGAGCAGGGCGGTCTTGCGGGACCGGGCCGAGGTGGCGGCGATCTCTTGCGACACGCGGGCGAGCCGGGCGAAGAGCATGGAGCCATGGTCCTACGGAGTTTCGTCGGGCGCCCATTGGGGTGGGGGTGCGGGGTTCGTCGGCGGGTGCGGGTGCGTCGTGGCTTGTCGCGCAGTTCCCCGCGCCCCTGCGGGCGATGGCCCTTCGGGCCGATCGCCCCTAGGTCCGGGTCGCCGCGTCCAGGTCCGTCATCAGGAGGTCTCCGTTGATGGTCGCGCCTGCTCGGTAGCCCGAGGAGGCTGCGTTGATCACTTGTTCGGAGAAGCCCATCGCGTTGCCTGCGGCCCAGACCTCGGGGACCGTGGTCCGGCCGGTCGGGTCGATGACGGGGTAGGCGCCGAAGGGGGTCTCGTCCAGGTCGGCGCCCAGTTTCTCCAGCAGGCCGGTCTGCGGGATCGGGCGGGGCGCGGTGAAGAGCACCGAGCGGGCGTGGGTCGTGCCGTCGGCGAGCCGGACGCCGGTGAGGCGGTCGTCCTCCACGACCAGGCGGGCGACCTCGCCGGGGACCACCGAGACCCCGGCTGCCGCGAGGCGGCGCAGGTCGTCGTCGGAGAGGTCGCTCTCGGGGACCTCGTGCAGGAACAGGGTCACGTCCTTGGACCACTGGGAGACCATCAGGGTCTGGTGGACGCTCATCGGAGTCGTCGCCAGGACGCCGAAGGGCTGGTCGCGGACCTCCCAGCCGTGGCAGTAGGGGCAGTGCAGGACGTCCCGGCCGAAGCGTTCGGCGACGCCGGGGACGGCCGGGAGCTCGTCCTTCAGGCCGGTGGCGACGACCAGGCGCCGGGCGCGCGCGGTCCGTCCGTCGGCGAGGGCGACGGTGAGGCTCCGGCCGTCGTCCTCCCGGGTCACGTCGACCGCCCGGCCCCGGACCAGTTCCACGCCGTAGCGGGCGATCTCCTCCCGGCCCACGGCCAGGAACTCCGCCGGGGACATCCCGTCCCGTGTCAGGAAGCCCTGCATGTGCGCGGCGGGCGCGTTGCGGGGCTCGCCCGCGTCGACGACCAGGGTGCGGCGCCGGGCCCGGCCCAGGACCAGGGCGGCGGAGAGCCCCGCCGCGCCGCCGCCGATGACGATCACTTCGTACTGCTCGGGCGCTTCGTACTGCTGGGTCATGGTGACCACCTCCATGACCGACGGTCGCGCGGGACTGCCGTATTGACAAATGCCTTTGCCGAAACTGCAATGAAGGTATGAGCGGTACGAGTGACACGAGCGAGGGTGCGAGCGGCACGGACGAGGTGCTCGCCGGAGTCGGGCCGCGGTTGCGGCGGATCCGCAAGGAGCGGGAGGCGACGCTCGCGGGGCTGTCGGAGGCGACCGGGATCTCGGTGAGCACGCTGTCGCGGCTGGAGTCGGGACTGCGCAAGCCCAGCCTGGAGCTGCTGCTGCCCATCGCGCGGGCCCATCAGGTGCCGCTGGACGAGCTGATCGGGGAGCCGCCGGTGGGCGATCCCCGGGTGCGGTCGAAGCCGATCCAGCGGCACGGGCGGACGTACTGGCCGCTCACCCGGCAGCCGGGCGGGCTCCAGGCCTTCAAGGTGCTCGTGCCGCAGTCGCAGCAGGAGCCGGAGCCGCGGACCCATGAGGGCTACGAGTGGCTGTATGTGATGTCCGGGAAACTCCGCGTCGTGCTCGGCGAACATGATGTGGTGATGGTGGCCGGGGAGGCCGCCGAGTTCGACACCCGGGTGCCGCACTGGTTCGGGTCCACGGGGGAGGGGCCGGTGGAGTTCCTCAGTCTGTTCGGGCCGCAGGGGGAGCGGATGCACGTACGGGCCCGGCCGGCACGGTCGTGACGCACGCTACTGGCACCGGACGGTTCCCCGGAGGGCAAGCGACCGCTTAGTATGCATGCGGCAGTCGGGCCCGGGCCCGACGAAGCAGTCCGAAGCAGTCCGTGGAGGCACCGCATGCAGGCATGGCAAGTGCACGAGAACGGTGAGCCGAGCGAGGTGATGCGGCTCCAGGACGTCGAGCGGCCCACGCCCGGTGACGGCCAGGTCCTGCTGAAGGTGCGCGCCGCGAACATCAACTTCCCCGATGTGCTGATGTGCCGGGGGCACTACCAGGTCCGGCCGCCGCTGCCGTTCACGCCCGGCGTGGAGATCTGCGGCGAGACGGAGGACGGACGCCGGGTCATCGCCAACCCGGCGCTGCCCCACGGCGGTCTCGCCGAGTACGCGGTCGCCGACGCCGCCGCGCTGCTGCCCGCGCCCGAGTCACTGGACGACGCCGAGGTCTCGGCCCTGCACATCGGCTACCAGACGGGCTGGTTCGGCCTCCACCGCCGGGCCCGCCTCGAAGCGGGGGAGACCCTGCTCGTCCACGCTGCCGCCGGAGGGGTCGGCAGCGCGGCGGTGCAGCTCGGCAAGGCGGCGGGCGCGACGGTCATCGGTGTCGTGGGCGGCGCCGACAAGGCCGCCGTGGCCCGGGAGCTGGGCTGCGACGTGGTGATCGACCGGCGGAGCGAGGACGTCGTCTCCGCCGTGAAGGAAGCCACCGGAGGCCGGGGCGCGGACGTGATCTACGACCCCGTGGGCGGCGAGGCCTACACGCAGTCGACCAAGGTCGTCGCCTTCGAGGGACGCATCGTGGTCGTCGGCTTCGCCAGCGGGACGATCCCCAGCCCCGGCCTCAACCACGCCCTCGTCAAGAACTACTCGATCCTCGGCCTGCACTGGGGCCTGTACAACACCAGGAACCCGAAGCTGGTCCAGCACTGCCACGAGCAGCTCACCGAGCTGGCGGCCCGGGGTGTCGTCAAGCCGCTGGTGAGCGAGCGCGCACCGCTCGACGGGGCCGCGGCCGCCGTGCAGCGCGTCGCCGACGGCGTGACCACGGGCCGGGTCGTCGTGGTGCCCTCGCTGGAGAACGGAGCCGCCGCATGACCGACGCAGCCGACCTCAGGCGCCGCACGGCCGAGTTGCTGGCCGCGTACCCGCCCGCCACCACCGACAAGCTGGACTTCCTGCGGGCCCGCTTCGACGCCGGGCTCGCCTGGGTGCACTACCCCGAGGGCCTCGGCGGACTCGGCGCACCCCGCTCCCTCCAAGCCGTGGTGGACGCCGACCTGGAGGCGGAGGGCGCCCCCGACAACGACCCGCGGCGCATCGGCATCGGCCTCGGCATGGCCGCGCCGACGATCCTCGCCTACGGCACCGAGGAGCAGAAGCGGCGGTTCCTGCGGCCGCTGTGGACCGGTGAGGAGGTCTGGTGCCAGCTCTTCAGCGAGCCCGGCGCCGGATCCGACCTCGCCGCGCTCGGCACCCGGGCCGTCCGTGAGGGCGACGGCGGCTGGGTCGTCAACGGGCAGAAGGTCTGGACGTCCAGCGCCCACATCGCCCGCTGGGCCATCCTCATCGCCCGCACCGACCCGGACGTGCCCAAGCACCGCGGGATCACCTACTTCATCTGCGACATGACCGACCCCGGCGTCGAGGTCAGGCCGCTCAGGCAGGTCACCGGCGAGGCCGAGTTCAACGAGGTGTTCATCACCGACGTCCGCATCCCGGACGCGCGCCGCCTCGGCGAGATCGGGGACGGCTGGAAGGTCGCGCAAACCACCCTCAACAACGAACGCGTCGCCATCGGCGGAATGCGGCTGCCCCGCGAGGGCGGCATGATCGGCCCCGTCGCCCGGACCTGGCGCGCACGCCCGGAACTGCGCACCCACGACCTCCACCAGCGGCTGCTGAAGCTCTGGGTCGAGTCCGAGGCCGCCCGGCTCACCGCCGAACGGCTGCGGCAGCAGCTCGTCGCCGGACAGCCCGGCCCCGAGGGCGCCGGCATGAAGCTCGCCTTCGCCCGCCTCAACCAGGAGATCAGCGGCCTGGAGGTCGAACTCCGGGGCGAGGAAGGCCTGTTGTACGACGACTGGACCATGCGCCGACCCGAACTGGTCGACTTCGTCGGCCGCGACGCCGGCTACCGCTACCTCCGCTCCAAGGGCAACAGCATCGAGGGCGGGACCACCGAGGTCCTGCTGAACATCGTCGCCGAGCGCGTCCTGGGCCTGCCCGGCGAACCGCGCACCGACAAGGACGTCGCGTGGAAGGACCTCGCCCGATGAGCACCCAGCCGAACCGGCGCGCCGAGCCCGACCTGCTGTACTCGGAGGACGAGGAGGCCCTCCGCGCCGCCGTCCGCGACCTGCTGACCGACCACTGCGACGCGGCCGATGTCATCGCCCGCGTCGAGTCGAACGCCCCGCACGACCGTGAACTGTGGAAACTGCTCGCCGACGGCATGGGCCTCGCCGGGCTGCTCGTCCCCGAGGAACTGGGCGGCCAGGGCGCCACGCACCGCGAAGCCGCCGTCGTCCTGGAGGAGTTGGGGCGGTCCGTCGCCCCGGTGCCGTATCTCACCAGCGCCGTCGTCGCCACCGAGGCACTGCTGGCCGCCGACGCCGACGACCTGCTCGGCGAGCTGGCTTCGGGGCGGCGGATCGGCGCCCTCGCGGTCGCCCTGAACGTCCCTGCGGGCAGCGCCTACAAGGTCGTACGGTTCGAGGACGGCGCCCTGCACGGCGAGCTGACCGGCATTGCCGACGCGGCCGTCGCCGATGTGCTGCTGGTGCCCGCCGACGACGGCGGCCTCTACGCGGTCGACGCCTCCGCCGTGACCGTCACCCCGCAGGTGTCCCTGGACCTGACCCGGCCGCTGGCGAAGATCACGCTCGACGGCGCGCCGGGCCGCCTCCTCGGGGACGCCGAGCCCGCCGTACGCCGCGCCCTGCGGGCCGGGGCAGGCATGCTGGGCTCCGAGCAACTCGGCCTCGCCGAATGGACGTTGACCGAGACGGTCCGCTACCTCAAGGAACGCAAGCAGTTCAACCGGCCGGTGGGCGGATTCCAGGCGCTCAAGCACCGCCTCGCGCAGCTGTGGCTGGAGGTCGTCAACCTGCGGGCCGCCGCCCGGAACGCGGCCGACCAGCTCGCCACCGCGGGCGACGACGCCGACCTCGCCGTGGCCGTCGCCCAGGCCTTCGCGGCGCCCGTGGCCGTCCACGCGGCCGAGGAGGCGCTGCAACTGCACGGCGGGATCGGCATGACCTGGGAACACCCGGTCCACCTGTATCTGAAGCGGGCGAAGGCCGACTCGATCGCGTACGGCACGGCGGGCGCCCACCGGGCGGCCCTGGCCGAACTGGTCGACCTCCAGGCCCCCTGACGTACAGCGGGAGAAGCGCGAGGAAAGCCCGTCCCACCTGGGGCGGGCTTTTCCGTGCGCGTCCGGTGGCCCGGGTGAACACGGGTGAACGCACGACGGCGGTCCGGCCAACTCCCCGCACGGACCTGCTCGTCGGCCCCTTCCGGCTCGCATACTCGCTGGGTCCGCAACCGGCCCACCCGGGAGGCAGAGCATGGCCCTCACCACCCGTCGCAGAGTCCTCACCACCCTCGGCGCCGCCCTCACGGGCACCGTCGCCCTGCCCGCCACTAGCGCGCTGGCCGGCGAACGGCAGCACCGGCCGCGCCCGCTGTGGCGGGCCCACGCGCACAACGACTACGAGCACCCGCGGCCCCTCCTCGACGCCCTCGACCACCGTTTCGGCAGCGTCGAGGCCGACATCTTCCTCGTCGGCGACCAGCTCCTCGTCGCCCACGACCCCGCCGATCTCGACCCCGCCCGCACCCTTGAAGCCCTCTACCTGGACCCGCTCGCCGCCCGCGTCCGCGCCCACCACGGTTCGGTGTACCGGGGACACCGCAGGCCGCTGCAGCTGCTCATCGACATCAAGACCGAGGGCGCCTCCACCTACCGTGAACTCGACCGTCGTCTGCGGCGATACCGGCACCTGTTCACCACGTACGCGCACGGCCGGGTGCACCCGGGCGCGGTCACGGCCGTGATCTCCGGGGACCGGGCCGCCCGGGTGCCCATGGAGGCGCAGACCGTGCGGCGCGCCTTCTACGACGGGCGGCTCGCCGACCTCGTGTCCACGACGCCCGCGCCTGCCTCCTTCATCCCGCTGATCTCCGACAACTGGCTGCTCAACTTCACCTGGCAGGGCGTCGGTCCGTTCCCGGACGCCGAGCGCGCCAAGCTCCGGAAGATCGTCTCGACGGCGCACGGGCGCGGGCAGAGGGTGCGGTTCTGGGCGACGCCCGACCAGGCGGGGCCGGCCCGGGACGCGCTGTGGGGCGAACTGCTCGCGGCCGGGGTCGACCACTTCAACACGGACGACCTCGCGGGGCTCGAAGCGTTCCTGGACGCCCGCGCGGCGGCGTAGCCGCGAGGAGGTGAGACCGGGGCGCCTGATGGGGTGGGGGTCGGGTG
>NZ_JARGEE010000147.1:0-19748 GCF_033794485.1 Streptomyces sp. MB09-02B | reverse complement strand
GTCGGGGGGTCGGGGGATTCAGAGGGAACGGGGCGAGGGTTCGGGTCGCCGGAGAGCTCGGTCGGGCCGGTTCGGGGGCGAGTGCGGGTTGTTCGTGGCTCGTCGCGCCCACGCGGCGGAGCCGCAGATCGATACAGCCCCGCGCCCCGCCAGGGCACTCACGCGCCCACCCCGCGGCGGCCTACGCGACCGTGTACTGGCTGTAGCCGGCGATGCGGCCGTCCTTCACCTGGAGGACGCGGTCGCAGTGGGCGGCCACCTCGGCGTCGTGGGTGACCATGACGAGGGCGGCGCCCTGGTCGCGGGTGACCGAGGTGAGGAGGCGGATGACCTCCGCGCCGGTGGCCTGGTCGAGTGCGCCCGTGGGCTCGTCGGCGAAGACGACGTCGGGCTCCACGGCGAGGGCGCGGGCGATGGCGACGCGCTGGGCCTGGCCGCCGGAGAGCTGTCCGGGGCGTCGGTGTTCCAGGCCCGCGAGGCCGAGCGGGGCGAACCAGCGGCGGGCCCGCTTGACGGCCTGGCGCCGGGGTACACCCTCCAGCATCAGCGGGAGGGCGACGTTCTCCTCGGCCGGCAGCTCGGGCAGCAACTGGCCGAACTGGAAGACGAACCCGAACCGCCCCCGGCGCAGCGCGCTGAGCTTGTTCTCGCCCCAGTGGTCGATGCGTTCGCCGCGCAGCAGCACCTGACCGTCGTCGGGGCGGATGATGCCGGCGAGGGTGTGCAGGAGGGTCGACTTGCCGGAGCCGGACGGGCCCATGATGGCGAGGGACTCCCGCTCGGCGACCGCCACGTCCACGCCGGCCAGGGCGGTGGTGGGGCCGTAGTTCTTGACGAGGCCGTTGCCGGCCAGGACGGTGCTCATGACGGTGACGGGGCCTTTCGGTCGGACTGTCTGTCAGGAGGGCGCCAGAGCCCTCAGACGCGCTCGAACTTCCAGGTGACGCTGGAGGCGTCGGCCCTGACGACCGTGACGGGGATGGAGAGGTCCTTGCCGTCGCCGTCCTTCGCGGCGCACGTCACCTCGGTGCCGGCCACCGCCTTGAGGTCGGGGCACTTCAGCACGGACGCCTCGTCGCCGATCCAGGGCAGCGGGCTGTACTTGGACTGGGTGCGACCGGCGACGATGTTCCCGCTGAGCGCCTTCTGCCCGTCCACGGTGACGGTGGTGAACTTGTCGAGCCCGGTCGTGGACTCCGTACCGCTCACCGCGTAGGTGAGGGCTCCGCCGCCGACGGCCACGGCCGCCAGGGCCGCGCCGGTGATGAGGAGGGGCCTGCGTTCCATGGGGTGCTCCCGGTGGAGAGGGTGGAGAGTGGGGTGGGCTTGCGAGAGCCAACCTCTCCCGGCGGCGGGGGCGCCCGCCTCGGCCGAACGGTCAGGCTTCGTGCCCGGCCGGACTCGCCTCCTCGGCCGGACGGCCGATACGGCGAGCACCGGCGCTGCCTACTGTGATCCTCGTGAACCCTGTGCTCGACACCAAGGAACCCGCGGGCGGCGCGACCGGACGGCCGGTGCGCCCCGCCAGAGCGGGCTGTGTACGCGTCGGCGGTGTCGTGGCCCTGTTCGTGGCCTGCGTGTCCGACTTCCCCCTCCTGCAAGTGAACAGCGCCTCCTATCTGTGGCTGCACCTTCTCTCCCTGGTCGTCGGCCTCGCGGCCCTCCTGTGGCCCGAACGCCGCCGGCCGGCCTGGCTGACCCCGCAGGTCCGCGCCGGTGTACCGGGTCTCGCCGCCCTGACGAACGTGACGGTCCTCGTCGTGGCCGGGGAGATGGGGGGCTTCGGCCTGGGACAGGCGGCCCTGCTGCTGTGTCTGCTGGTCGTCGCCGTCCGCACCTGCCCGCCCGGCTGGGCGCTGGCCTGCGGGCTCCTCGACGGTTTCGCACTGGTCCTGCTTCCACTGCCCTACCTCGCCCTCGATCCGGGCGACGGCGGAAACATCGCCGCCGTCACGGTCCTGATGCTCATCGGCGGGATCGCGGCCGGCGTCGCCGTCTATCTGCGCACCCTGGACAACCGGCGGAACCAGATCGTCACCGAGACCCGCCGGGCCGAACGCCTCTCGATGGCCGCCGACCTGCACGACTTCGTCGCCCACCACGTCACCGGGATCCTGGTGCAGACCCAGGTCGCCCGGATGATGGCCGCCACCGAACCCGAGCGAAGCGAGACGGGGGTCCCCCCGGACCACGTCCGGGAGAGGCTCGACCCCGTCCTCGCGGGCATCGAGCGCGCCGCGACCGAGGCACTGGCCTCGATGCGCCGCACGGTCGGCGTGCTGCGCGACCACGAGGAGGCGGCGGCCGGGACCGGCGACCGGCGGCCGGTGGGGGATCTGGCGGGCGTCGACGAACTGGTGCGCGGCTTCGACGGTGTCGGCGGTGTCGACGGACGCGCCGCCGTGCTGCGGCACGACGGCTCCGTCCCCGACGACCTGCCGCACGAGGTGCAGGCCGCCGCCTTCCGTGTGGTGCAGGAGGCCCTGACCAACGTTCGCAGGCACGCCGCCGACGCCACCGAGGTCACCGTCGACCTCCGCCACGGGCGCGGCGGCCTGGAGGTCGTGGTCCGTGACGACGGGCGCGGCGGCGCGCGGCTGCCGGAGGCGGCCCGGGGCGGCGGCTTCGGGCTGGTGGGCCTCACCGAACGGGTCACCGCGCTCGGCGGCCGTATCCAGGCCCGCCCGCGCGAGCACGGCCCCGGGTGGGAGGTCGTCGCCGTGCTCCCGACCGCCCCCCGGAGCCGCCCGCTGAGCTGAACCTCCCGGCACGGCTGCCCGTATCCCCTCTCGGGGATGGCGGGAGACCGCGTGCACGGAAGGAGAACAGCGTGTCGAAACCGCCCGAACCGGGCCGGACGGCGAAGCGTCCCACGATCGAGCCGACCTACGTCATGCGCCGGCGCAGGACCGAGGCCCTGGCCGAGCTGTTGCGTGAGTTCGAGCAGTACAAGGGCACGAGCGCCCCCGACGACGAGTACGAGACCGTCGCCGTACCCCCGACAACGGCACCGGTCACGACGCCGCCGTCACCGCCACCGCCACCGACACCGCCGTCACCGCCACCGCCGCCGTCCGCACCGCCGCCCGCGGCCGAGCCGAAGCCCGCCCCCGAGCGGATCCTGCCCCGGACGGAGTACGAGACCGAGGAACTCCCCCCGGTCATGGTCGGCGAGGACTTCGGCTCGGGCACGGTCCCGCGCGACGAGGGGCAGCGGCGTCGGCAGCGGCGTCGGTCGGCCCCCGGTGGCGGATCGGGTCTCAAGCGCGCCGCCGTGGTCGTCGGCGTCGGCGCGGCCGCCCTGCTGGGCTTCGGTGCCGCCCTGCTCCTGCCCGGCGGCGACACGGAGAAGGAGGCACGTGCCGTCACCCCGACCGCGACCCCGTCGGCTCCCGCCGCCTCGGCGCCCGCACCGGACGACGGCGCCGACCCGGACGACGGCGCCGACCCGGACGGCCCCGGCACCCTGCGCGAGGGCGACCGCGGCCCCGAGGTCTCCGAACTCCAGCAACGGCTGCTCCGTATCCCGAACGTGTACGACAACGGCTCCACCTCGGGCGAGTACGACGTCGTACTGAAGGAGGCGGTGGCGCGCTTCCAGCTCTGGTACGGCATCCGGGGCGACGAAACGGGCGTGTACGGCAACGACACCCGCCAGGACCTCGAATCCCGCACGCAGCTCTAGCTTTCACGACACCCCCTCGGCCGCGGCGGGGGCCACGGACCCGGTACGTCACGCGCGTAGCCGGGTTGTTGCCCCGCCGGGGACGGACCATCCTGGCCATATGGTGACGAAGGCGTCCGGCGCGTCGCGGGCTGCCACGGCCGGTGAGGCGATGGCGGTGGTCGACGCGCGCGGCCTCGTCGCGGGGTGGAGCGAGGGCGCCCGGCGGCTCACCGGGTACACCGCCGAGGAGGTGACCGGAACGCCGGCGGCCGCCCTGGTCGACGGGGACGCGGCGGCGGTCTGGCGGACGCTGCTGACGCACGGCGACGCGGTGGTGGACCTGCGGTACCGGGACGGACGCCGGCAGAAGGTCGCGATGCGGATCTGCCCGGTGCGGGGCGTCGCGGGGGAGCGGCGACGGTTCGTCGTCCAGGCGACGCCCGATCCGACCGAGCGCGGCCTCGGCGAGCTGGCCTTCGCCCAGGCCTCGATGTCCATGTCCGTCTTCGACACCGGGCAGCGCTATCTGCGGATGAACGACTGGGCGTGCAAGGTCATGGGGCAGCCCGAGGAGGAGTTCCGGCACCAGTACTTCCCCGACACCGTGGAGGACGCCAAACACAGCCGGGGCTTCCTGCGCCATCTGGAGATCGTGGTGGAGACCGGGGAACCGGTCCGTTACGAGAGCTGGACCCGTTCGCCCTCCGGTCGCCGGATGCACGCGTGGACCTCCGAGATGTGGCCGGTGCGCGACCCCTCCGGAGAACTGATCGGCACCGCGCTCGCCGCGTTCGACAGCAGCGAGCAGTTCGCCGCCCGCCAGCGCCTGGCCCTGCTGAACGAGGCCGCCGGGTCCATCGGCACCAAGCTGGACGTCGTCAGGACCGCCCGTGAACTCGCCGAGCTGATCGTCCCCCGGCTCGCCGACTTCGCCAGCGTCGACCTCCTGGAGTCCGTCCTCCAGGGCGAGGAACCCGAGATGGGCCCCGTGGACGACGGCGTGCGACTGCGCAGGGCCGCCCACCACTCCGGTACGCCCGGTGTGCCGGAGGCGGCCATCGAGCTCGGCGCCGCCGACGTCTATCCGCCCTTCTCCCCGCCCGCCCGGGCCCTGCTCAGCGGCGAGCCGGTGCTCACCCGCACCGGCGAGCACCACCTCGACTCCTGGTTCGCCCAGCACGGCGCCCGCTCCGCCAAACTCCAGGAGGCCGACGATCACGACCTCTCGCTGATGGCCGTACCGCTGGTCGCGCGCGGCACGACCCTCGGTGTCGCCGTCCTCGTGCGGATCCTCACCCCCGAGCACCCCGACGCCTTCGACCAGGACGACGTGTCACTGGCCGAGGAGCTCTCCAGCCGTGCGGCCGTCTGCGTCGACAACGCCCGCCGCTACACCAGGGAACGCAGTACGGCGCTGGCGCTCCAGCGCAGCCTGCTGCCGAAGACGGTCGCCGGACAGGCGGCCGTCGAGTTCGCCTCCCGTTATCTGCCGGCGCTGTCGCAGGCCGGGGTGGGCGGGGACTGGTTCGACGTGATCCCGCTGTCCGGGACCCGGGTGGCGCTGGTCGTAGGCGACGTCGTCGGTCATGGCATCCACGCCTCCGTCACCATGGGCCGGCTGCGCACGGCCGTGTGGGCGCTCGCCGACGTCGACCTGCCCCCCGACGAACTCCTCACCCACCTGGACGACCTGGTCGAGCACCTCGCCGCCGGTGACGGCACCGGGGAGGGGGAGATCGGCGCGACCTGTCTGTACGCGGTCTACGACCCGGTGGACCGCAGCTGTTCGATCGCCTCGGCCGGGCACGTCCCGCCCGTGGTGGTGCGGCCCGACGGCGGCGTCGAGGTCGTCGAGGTGGTGGCCGGCCCGATGCTCGGCGTCGGTGGCCTCCCGTTCGAGGCGACGGAGCTCCAACTGCCCGAGGGCTCGGTCCTCGCCCTGTACACCGACGGTCTGGTCGAGGCCCGGGACCGGGACCTCGACACGGGCACCGCCGCCCTGTGCGCCGCGCTCCAGGCGCCGGTGGACGGTCTGGAGCGCGCCTGCGACACCGTACTGAAGGCACTGCTGCCCGAGACACCGGCCGACGACGTGGCCCTGCTGCTCGCCCGCACCCGCGCCCTCGACGCGGAACAGGTCGCCGTCTGGAACCTCACCGACGACCCGGCGCTGGTCGCCAACGCGCGCAAGCTCGCCACCGACCAGCTCAACCGCTGGGGCCTGGAGGAGGCCGTCTTCGTCACCGAACTCGTGGTCAGCGAACTCGTCACCAACGCCATCCGCTACGGCGGCGCTCCCATCCAGCTGCGCCTGATCCGCGACCGCACCCTCATCTGCGAGGTCTCCGACGCCAGCAGCACCTCGCCCCATCTGCGCCGGGCCCGCAGCTTCGACGAAGGGGGCCGCGGCCTGCTCCTGGTCGCGCAGCTCACCGACCGCTGGGGCAGCCGCCCGAGCGGCGCGGGCAAGACCATCTGGGCCGAGCAGGCGCTGCCCCCGGCCCTGTGAACGCCTGTCGGGGGCGGCGCACGCCACCCCCGACAGCCTTGCCCCCTACGGGAGTTACTTCTTCCGCAGGCGCACCGACACCCCGTGCGCCGTGAAGACCTGCTCGGCCGTCCAGCCGTCGACGGCCACGGAGACCTTCGAGAACCGGCCCTGCAGGGACCGCGCCCCGATCACCGCGACCGTGCTGCCGGACCGCGGCGCCTGCTTCGCGTCGAAGCGGACCACCAGCTCGCTGCCCCGCTCCAGGACCGCCCGCCCGTCCACCACGAGGGCGGCGTCGGAGCCCCGGTCCAGCGTCACGTCGAGGACACCGGCCTGCGCGTAGCCGCCGCGCACCCGGACGGTGTGGTCGCCGGTGGCCAGGGTGCCGCCCTTCACGCGGACGTCACCGCGGCCGAACGCCTCCTTCGAGCCCGCCGCGAGGACACCGGCCTCCACGACCGTGCCGCCCGTGTACCGGTTGGCACCGGCCAGCGTGAGCGTGCCGCTGCCCTTCTTGACGAGCCCCCCGCAGCCGTCGATGTCGTTGCGCCAGGTGTCGGCCGCGGCGAGACCACCGAGCGCGGCGTCCAGCGTGACGGTGACATCCGCGTCGAAGGCGCCGTAACCGTCCGCCGCCGCGAACAGGTTGAGCCGGCCCCACTGCTCCCAGCCGTCCAGCAGCACATAGCCCGAGGGCAGCGCGGTCGTGCGCAGCACCTCGCGCCGCTGCGCCGCGTCGAGGTACGGCAGTCGCGTCTCCAGCAGGACCTCGGCGCCCTTCGGCACGGTCAGGTCCTGGGACTTTCCGCGCCGGGTGAGCACGTACGTCAGCTTCGGCTCGACCGTGCGCAGGTTCGCCTTGGGGTCGGCGTACGGGTCGTCGGCGTCGGAGTGCGCGTACGCGAACAGCGTGTCGGCGGTCGTGCCCGTCTTCGCCTGGAAGTACTCGGCGGCCTGCTTGCGCGCGGCGGCCTTGAGCTCCGCGTTCTTCGGGTCGGCGAGCGCGGCCGCGGCCAGCGCGGTGGCCATGACCCGGCCGCCGAGGACGTCGACCGTGGAGTGCATGCCGGACATGATCCGGGTGTGGCTCAGCTCGAAGGCGCGGGTCACGATCTCCTGGAACCGCTCCGGCACCGCGTACGCGAACGCCAGTGCCGCCAGGTGGAAGGCGTTGGTGTGGCCGCTGGGGAAACCGCCGTCCTCGGCAGCGTTCTCGCCGCGCTGACGCAGCAGCTGCTTCACGACGACGACCTCGGAGTCGTAGACCGGGAACCCGAGCTCGTCCGTGGCTCCGGTGTCGACGACCTCGCTGTCCTCGTTCATCCGCCACGGACGCGGGTACTGGAACGTGAACTTGGCGGGGTTGCCGGATGCGAACGGGCCGCGCACGGTGTCGACGAGCCTGGCGACCTGGCCGAGGTCGGAGTCGTACGAGCCGGCGCCCAGCGCGGAGCCGGCGGGCGCGTCGGCGGGCACGGCGTCGTTGATCTTCGTCGCCGGTATGCCCTCCGGGGCGGCGGTGATCGAGGTGACCGCCTTGGCGCCCGAGCGGTACAGCTCCGCCAGCGGGCCGAGCGCGCCGATCATCGCGTAGCTCTGGTGCTGCCGGTCGTAGACGAACGCCTCGCGGGCCTGTGCCTCGGTGCGGCGGTTGGTCAGGCGCGCGCAGTAGCGCATGTTGGCGCGCAGGATCTCCGGCAGCAGCGGGGTGCCGGTGTTCCAGGCGTCGCCGGTCTTCCAGATCTCGGCGAAGCCGCCGAGCGCCCGGACCACGGCATTGGTCTCGGGGGTCCGGTTCGCCGTGATGTTGGTCGTGTAGTCGTCGACGAACGCCGCGAACGCGGTGGCGGCCTTGGCCTCGGGGGCCTGCCAGAGGTTCGCGACGGTCGGAGCGGCGATCAGGCCGGCCGAGACGCCGAGGGAGTTCCTGAGGAAGACACGGCGGTTGAGCGTGTGGTGCCCGGCAGATGACGGCATGGGGCGCCGCTCCTTTCGCGGTGGGTTGAACGGGTGCGGGCTGAGCGTGGATTTGACGAATGACCGGTACGTGTCCGGTCGGCGACCGGCATGTGATCAGCGGGTGGCCGGTCGGAGGAGAGTACGTGAGAGTGCCAACGCCCCCTCGACCGGGGGCACTTGGAGCACATGCGGTCGCGCGGACGGTACAGCGTCGGCGAGTGCTTCGGCGAATGCCGAGTACAGGGCGGGCCGGGAGAGGATCGTCCCGCCGGCCACCACCACGTCGTCGACGGGCACCCGGCGGGCGTCGAGCCGCGCCACGAGCGAGGCGAGCGCGCGGCCCCCGTCGGAGATCACCCGGCGGGCGAGTGCCGAGCCCTCCTCGGCGGCCTCGAACACCTCGGGGGCGTGCCGGCCCCAGTCGGCGGACATCGCCGTGGCGGCCTCCAGCGCCCCGCCGAGGGCCGGTACCTCGCTCACCCCGAAGGAGGCGACGAGCCGGCCGGCGAGCGCGTCGGGCGCCTCCCCCCTGTCGTGCGCGGCCCAGACGGCACGGCACGCCTCCCGGACCAGACCGGCGGCGCCTCCCTCGTCACCGAGAACCGCGCCCCAGCCGCCGACCTGCACCGACGTTCCGTCGGCGGTCCGG
The DNA here is from genome assembly GCF_033794485.1 of Streptomyces sp. MB09-02B. NCBI lineage: Bacteria > Bacillati > Actinomycetota > Actinomycetes > Kitasatosporales > Streptomycetaceae > Streptomyces > Streptomyces sp. MB09-02B. Next base: position 10,982 of record NZ_JARGEE010000147.1, on the reverse strand, counting down.
CCGACGGCCACCGAACCGGTGCCCGCGACCAGCCCCACCCCCCTGTCGAAGCCGGCGGCGGGAGCCAGCAGCTCGGCGTCGCCCACCACCAGGCACGGCACCTGAAGCCGTTCCTGGAGGGCGAGACGTATCCCCTCGCACTGCCGGGGCGTCTCGCAGGCATGGGCGCCGACGGCCACGGCGGAGGCGGGGGTGTGCGCGGGCAGCACCTCCTCGACCAGCGTGGCCAGCCATGCGGTCGCGGCCGCCGGGTCGTGCGGCCGCCAGCCACGGCTGGTGCGGATGTGGTCGGCGACGGACTCCGTCCCCGCGACAGCACGGAGATGGGTCTTGGTGCCGCCCACGTCGATACCGACCGCGACGGGCCTTGAGTCCGGCACGTGAGGCCTCTTTCGTCGTTGCGTTGCGATGGCGCAGCGACGGCTGGGCGAAACCGTGCCTGGACACACAGGGTCTGTGGGGGGTGCTCGTGAGGCCCCGGGACGGGCCTCTGGCGATGCGGTAGGCGAGTACCGCTTGACTTCGTTAGGAAATTAACTAACGAATAAGGGTGCGTCAAGGGTTACGACGCCGGACACCGCACGACCGTGCGGCCGCATGATCGCGGTACGACTGGGGAGAGCATGCAACTGAGCGAGAGCGCCCGCGCTGTCTTCGCCGTACTGGCCGCGTCGAGCACAGCCACCCGCCCGCAACTGGCCACCGGGGCGCGCCTTTCCAAGCCGACCGTCTCCACCGCCGTGGCCGAGCTGGAGGCGGCCGGTCTGGCCGCACGCTCGGGCACCCTCAACGGAGGAACCGGCAGGTCAGCGGCCGTGTACGACCTCGGTCTCGCCGCCGGGGCGGTCCTCGCCGTCGACCTCGGCCCGAGCGTCACCCGGGTCCGGGTCTGCGCCCTGGACGGCACCCTGCTGGCCGAGGGCACCGGGCTGCGGGCGGAGACCGTCGACGTGGTCGCGGACGCCCTCTCGGGGCTGTCGCCCGGGGCGCCGCTGCGCGCCATCGTCGTCGCCGTCGGCGATGTCACCGTCCAGAGCCGGGAGGGCACGGCCGTACGACCCGCCACCGCCAAGGCGGGTCCCATCTTCGACGCCCTGACCGTGGCCCTCCCGCCCGGCGTGCCCGTGCACGTCGAGAACAACGTGAACTGCGCCGCCCTCGCCGAGCTGCACGAAGGCGCGGCCCGGGGCCGGGACACCTTCGGCTATCTGCGGATCGGCGTCGGCATCGGTCTCGGTGTGGTCATCGGCGGCCAGGTGCTGCGCGGCGCGAACGGCGCCGCCGGTGAGGTGGCCCGGCTGCCCTACCCGTGGGACGCGGACCGGGAACCCCGCCACGAGGGCCTGGAGGCGCACATAGGGGCGGGTTCCCTGCTGCGCCGGGCGGCGGACGCCTGGCGGGGCGCGGACGGAGTGTGCCCCGACACCGTCGACGGACTGTTCGCGCTGGCCGAGGAGGGACACGCCACGGCCTGCGCCGTCGTCGGCCGGCACGCCGCCGACGTGGGACGACTGGCCGCGGCGGCGACCGCCGTGCTGGACCCGGGCCTGATCGTGCTGGGCGGTGCGGTCGGCTCCAAGCCCCGCCTGCTGCCCGGCGTACGGGCCGAACTGGCCCGGCTGAGCTGGCCCACCGAGGTGGTGAGCAGTGCGCTCGGCGACAGCGGCACCGTCGTGGGGGCCAGCCGCCTGGCCGTGGCCCGGGGAATCCAAACCGTGACCGGAGGCGCGGGGGTGAAGCATTGACGGACTCCACCGGCATCTGCCAATGTCCGGACAAGCGCTTTCTAAGTCGGCCGGGACGCCGACTTGGGGCGAGCCATCCCGCCCGTACGCGACGTACGGCAACCGCACGAGGGCGTGCCCGTGCGGTGGCAGCCAGAACGGCTGGGGACCCCGCCCCGCGTGGACGACGCGGCCGGGCGAGGCCGCGCCCGGAGAGCGACGTTTCCTGCAAACTGCACCCGTGCCGCCTCGGTCGGCGCCGTGCTCTGTCCCCATACGACGAAACAAGGGATCAAAGATGACCACTGTGGGTGTGCGGCGCTCCCGCCGACTCGGCCGCGGCGGTATGCGCCGCCTGGTTCCCCTCACTGCCGGTGTCTCGGCGGCCGCCCTGCTGCTCTCCGCCTGCGGAGGGGAAGCCGACTCGGGCGGTACCTCCAAGTCGCTGACGTTCTGGATCTCCACGGTTCCGGGGCAGGACGCCGGCTGGAAGAAGATGGTGGCGCAGTACGAGAAGGAGACGGGCGTCAAGGTCAAGCTCGTCAACATCCCCTACGACGGCTACGCGACGAAGCTGCGCAACTCCGCGCAGGCCAACTCGCTGCCCGACGTGGCGGCCGTGCCGGCGTTGGACCCGATCTGGTCGAACAAGCTGATCGACCTCAGCGAGATCGCCAACAACAAGACGAACAAGATCAACGCCAACTTCGTCGCCAAGGACTCCTCCGGGAAGGTGCTGTCCATCCCCTCGGACGTCACCGCGTCCGGCATGTTCATCAACAAGTCGCTGTTCGAGAAGGCCGGCGTCGACTACCCGACCTCGCCCGACAAGACCTGGTCCTGGGACGAGTTCATCAAGGCGGCGAACGAGGTCCGGGAGAAGACCAAGGCCAAGTACTCCCTGACCTTCGACCAGTCGCCGTCCCGGCTGCGCGCCATGGTCTACGAGATGGGCGGCAAGTACGTCCACGCCGACGACTCCGGCAAGTTCTCGGTGGACGCGGCGACCAAGAAGGCCGTGAAGACCTTCGTCGGCTGGAACGACGACAAGACCATGCCGAAGTCGGTGTGGACCAGCGGCGCCGACCCGTCGGCCATGTTCCAGAGCGGTGACGTCGTCGCCTACTGGTCCGGCGTGTGGCAGGTCGCCGCCTACTCGGAGAGCATCACCAAGTTCGAGTGGGCGAGCGTCCCGACCCCCGCCCAGCCGGTGCAGGCCAGTGACGTCAACAGCGGTGGTATGACGGTCGGCTTCAACAACAACGCCGACGCGGCCGAAGCCGCGAAGAAGTTCCTGTCCTGGCTGTACGAGCCCGACCACTACAAGACGCTGTGCGAGACGTCCGGCTTCCTGCCGGTCGAGAGCGGTCTGAACCCGAAGTACCCCTTCAAGTCCGAGGCGGCGCAGGCGGCGTTCAAGCTCTACAACGAGTCCATCCCGCTCTACGACCCCATCTCGGGCTACTTCAACAGCGCGCAGACGAACTGGGTGCTGAAGGGCAAGAGCCTCGCCGACGACCCGACCAAGGCGGAGCTCGGCAAGGCGATCAACGGCGAGCAGTCGTCCGACAAGGCCCTGCAGAACATCGTCGACGGCTACAACACGCAGGTCGGCGGCTGATCACGGACCGGCAGTCCCGGGCGGCGGAGTCCCGACCCCGCCGCCCGGGCCCGCGGACCCCACCCACGTGATGCCGGGCTCATGGCCTGAGCCTCCAGGAACCCATTCCACCAGCACGGAGTCAGGAAGATGACCAAACGCGCCCCGGACGCTTCGGACGTGTCCGTGAGCCCGCCCAGGAGACGAAGCAAGTACACCCTCGCACCGCTCGTCCTCATCTCGGGCAACGTCGTGCTCTTCGCGCTGTTCTTCGTCTGGCCGGCGGTGATCGGGCTCGTCTACTCCTTCACGAACTACACGGGCGTGGGGGCGTTCCAGTTCGTCGGACTGGACAACTACCAGAAGCTGCTCGGGGACTCGACCTTCTACGCCGCGACGACCCGCACGCTGCTGTACACCGTGCTCTTCGTCCCGCTGAACTTCGTGCTCTCGCTGCTCATCGCCAACGTGCTGGTGAGCAAGAACGCCAAGGGCTCGTCGGTCGCCCGCATCTTCTTCTTCATCCCGTGGCTGCTGTCGCCCATCATCGTGGGTGTCCTGTGGCGGTGGCTGTTCGGTGAGAACTTCGGACTGGTCAACTACTTCATCGAGAAGGTCGGCGGAAGCGCCGTTCCCTGGCAGTCGAACGCGGACCTGTCACTGCTCGTGGTCGTGGTGGCGGCGGCCTGGGCCTGGACGGGCTTCTCCATGCTGCTGTTCATCGCGGCGATCAAGAACGTCCCGACGTCGTACTACGAGGCGGCCGCGCTCGACGGCGCCGGTCCGTGGCGCCAGTTCTTCAGCATCACCCTGCCGAGCATCGCCCCCACGTCCTTCATCGTCATCCTGCTCAACACGATCCACGCGATGAAGGAATACGCGGTGTTCGCGTCCCTCAACAACGGCGGCCCCGGAACGTCGAACAACCTGCTGGTCCAGTACATCTACCAGACGGGGTTCAAGTCGGGCCAGATCGGCTACGCGAGCGCCGCGTCGTTCGTGCTCATGCTCATCCTGATGGCCGTCGCGATCATCCAGATGATGGTGAACCGGCGGGTGGAGAACCGATGACAACCACAGACATGCCTCGCAAGGTCGACGCCGGGCCCGCACGACCTGTCCGCAAGAAGCGCTCCGGCGGCTCGGCCACCGGTGGGCTTCGGCGCGCGCTGGCCCCGACGACCCTGCTGTGGGTCCTCGCGGCCCTCTACGGGGTGCCGGTGCTGTGGTTCGTCCTCAGCTCCCTCAAACCGGCGGGAGACCTGTTCTCCCTTCCGCTGACGGTGTTCCCCGACGACCCCACCCTGTCGGGTTACAAGGAGGCGTGGGCGAGCGCCAACTTCTCCGGGTACTTCATCAACACGGCCATCGTGTGTGTGATCGCGACGATCCTCACGGTGGGCGTCAGCTGCTGCACCGGGTACGCGCTGGCCAAGTACGACAACAAGTGGCTGAAGGCGTTCTTCCTCTGCATCCTGGCCACCACGATGCTGCCGGCCGAGGTCATGCTCGCCCCGCTGTTCCTGGTCGTCCGCGACCTCGGCTTCTACAACTCGCTCTCCGGCATCATCCTCCCGGCCCTGCTCACCGCGACCGGCTGTTTCATGTTCCGCCAGTTCTTCCTGACGGTCCCCGACGAACTCATCGAGGCCGCCCGCATCGACGGCGCGAAAGAGCTGTCGATCTTCCTGCGGATCATGGTGCCGCTCTCCCGGCCCATCATGCTGACGCTCGCCATCCTGTCGTTCCAGTGGAGGTGGAACGACTACATCTGGCCGCTGCTGATGCTGAACGACCCCGAGAAGTTCACGGTGCAGATCGGCATCCAGAGCCTCGTCGGCGCGCAGAACATCAACTGGTCGGTGCTGCTCGGCGGTTCGGTCATCTCCATGGTCCCGCTGATCGTCGTCTTCCTGGTGTTCCAGAAGTACGTCATGAACGCCGACATCAACGCCGGACTGAAGGACTGACCTTGCCCTCCGCGCTCGACCACGAGTTCGTCCGGTCGGCGGCCCGCGCGGCCGACCGGTCGGCCGGCCCGCTCGCGGCCGACCCCGACGGTGAACCCGCCGGTGTGCCGCACCGTGGTCTGGCGCGGCGGGTGAAGACGCTGGTCGCGGCCTACCGTTCCCCGGACTCGGCCCTGCACGGCAGCGAGCGGGCCGTCGCTGCCGCGCTGACTCACCTGCGCGCCCTGCGGGCCGTGCAGACGGCCTCCGGCCTCTTCGCCGGCGGCGACAACGTGCAGTCGCCGCCGGACTCCGCCTTCACCGTCAACGACGTGTGCGACGCGTACGTCCTCGCCGCCGGCGGGGGACGGGAACTGCGTGAGGTCACGGCCGTGCTCGCCGACATCGCGGGCGCCGCCTCCGCCAGTCTCCTGACCGGTGGGGTGCACACCCCGAACCACCGCTGGGAGCTGAGCGCGGCGCTGGCCCGGCTGCACCGGTCGTTCCCCGACGACCGGCTGCTCGACCGGGTCGAGCAGTGGCTCGCCGAGGGCGTCGACATCGACGCGGACGGCCTGTACTCGGAACGCAGCGCCGTCTACGCCTCAATCGTCACCAACCCGGCGCTGCTGTTGCTGGCCGAGGTGCTCGGGCGTACCGACCTGCTGGACGCCGTCGAACGCAACCTCGCCACGACCCTGGACCTGATCAGGCCGGACGGCATGGTGGAGACCGTCCACTCGCGCCGCCAGGACCAGAAGCTTTCGTTCGCGCTGTGGCCCTACCTGCCGCACTACCGGCTGCTCGCGATCCGTACCGGCCGGGGCGACTTCGCCCGCGCGGCCCGCCTGGCGGCCGCCGACGGCATCAAGGACCCCGACCTGCTCGCCCAGACCCTCCTCACCCCGGATCTGTGCCGCGCCCTGCCGGCCCCGGACGCGGAGAAGCTCCCGCGCGACCGGTACCTCCCCACCGCACGCCTCGCCGCACACGTCTCGGCCACCGCGCACACCGTGGTGTACGGCGGCTCCGACGTGCCCGAGCACCGGCGCATCCGCTCGGGCCTCGCCTGCAACCCCACCTTCCTGCGCCTGTTCGCCGGTGCCGCCGTCCTCGACGCGGTCCGCCTCTCGCGGGTGTTCTTCGACCTGGGCCCGTTCCGTGCCGCCGACATGGAACACCTCGCCGACAACCGGTACCGGCTCACCCAAACCCTCACAACCGCCTACTACCAGCCGCTCCCGAAGGACCGGAGGCGCGACGACGGCGCCTACCGCCTGGTGGACGAGGGCCGCTTCTCCGCGGCGATGGCCTTCCCCGACCGCCCCCAGGACGAGGTCTCCCACACGACCCGAGTCGAGGTCGACCTGCGGGAGGACGGGGCTGACCTGCGGATCGACATCAGCGGCCCATCGGTGCCCTGGGCCCTCGAACTGACCTTCCGGCCGGGCGGCGAGCCGCAGGGCGCCGTACCGCTCGGCGACGGAAGCTGGTGCCTGACGACCGAGCCGTTGACCTACCGCGTCGGCGACGACGAGATCCGGGTCGAGGCCGATGTCGAGGCAGGAGAACCGCTCGCCGGGCCGGACCGGAGCGACATACTCCGGTACGACCCGGGTCAGGACCACACCGTGGTGGGCGGCACCGACGCGACGACCGGGAACCGCGTCTACATAGGTGGGATCGGCCCACAGACACTGACCGTCGCACTGCGTGCCCGCCGGCCCGCGCCCGCCGTGTGACCCCGACGAACCACTCCATGGCCACCCCAGGCATGAAGGACTGATCCCCGTGCGCCCCACGCCCCCTCCCGTGCATCTCCCGCGCCAGCTCGACCCGTTGCACGACCTGCCGGACAGCCCCGAGGCGTACGACGCGGTCCTCGCCGACGTCGTCGAACAGGCCCTGGAACGGATCACCCCTGAGGGCAACCTCGAACACCCCGACTGCGTCGACGACATCGGCGACACCTCGCTCGGCATCACCTCGCTGCTGGCCCTCGCCTGGCAGCGCACCAAGGACCCGCGCCTGCCGGAGGCGGTCGGCCGCAGCACCGACTTCCACCTCCGGGAGCGTGTCTTCACCGACGACAACCCCGGCTACCCCAACCTGCGGGTACGCGACTCGGGCTTCCCGTACGCCCGTTACACCCTGGCGTCCGGTGCCCATCCCATCGGCGACTGGCCGAGCACGGTGTGGGCGCTGCTGCAGGCGGTCGACCTGCTCGACCTCGCCGAGGGTCTGCTCACCGACGAACAGACCGCCGCCCTGCGGGAGATGAGCCGCGGCTACTGGCGCTGGCTCACCGAGGCGACCTTCTTCAACCCGCAGGAGGCCGGCAACCAGGCCATCGGCTGCGTGGTCGGCGGCCTGATGCTCGCCCGCCACCTCCCCCCGGAGGAGGGGGCCGAGGTCCGGGCCCGCGCGATCGCCCTCTACACCGACGAGATCCGCGCCCACCGGGTACGCGACCGGGGCGCCCTCCTCCCGCCCGAGCACGGCGGTGCCTGGGACAACAACTACGGCCCGATCTCCCTGTCCTTCCTCGCCCAGGCCCACCGGGTCAGCGGCGAAGAGATCTTCGCCGCGGACGGGGAGACGGTCGCCCGCTACCTCGACGCGCGCCTCACGGTCGGCGGCTTCGACAACGGCGGCCCCCGCTACAGCGAACAGCACTCCGGCTTCGAGTCCGTGCTCGGCCTGCGCTACTTCGGCCACCGCGTCGCCGCCGACCTCGGCCGCTACCGGGGCGACACCCGATGGGGCCGGCACGCGGTCAAGTCGGACGGCGGCGTCGACGGCCACTTCGCGTGGATGCTGGTCTGGCAGATCCAGGACACCACGCCCTGGCACCGCACCCCGTCGACGGAGCCGGTCCGGCACCAACTGCGCGCCGGCCGGGTCTCGGTCGCCTTCGACTCGAGGATGACGCCCTCCCTGGTCGAGGCCGACGGGACGTACTTCCTCCCCGCCGCCGTCAACCGCCAGCACGGCTTCGGACCGGTCGTCGACGGCTTCCTGCTCTGCCGCCCCATGGGCGAGACCCGGGTCCGGGACGTCCGCGCCCACGGCCTCACGGCCAAGCTCGTCACCAAGCCCGTCGTCACCCGCGACCACGTCCTGCGGCACGTCCGGTCCCTGTACGTCACCGACGGCACCCGACTGTGGACCACGGTCGTCGTCGAACGCCTGCCCGGCGAGCCGTACCTCCTCGCCGGACTGCCGTACGTGGCGGACAGCGCCGAGGGCCTGCGCCGGATCGCGGACGCCGCCGTGACCTCCGCCGGGGACCTGTGGCTGACCCATCCGGCCGCCGAGGGCCCGGAGTTCTTCGACGCCCGCGCCGACACCACCCAGGAACGCGCCGCCTTCGCCCTCGCCGCCGACCCGCGCGGCTACGGAAACCCCGACGAGGGCTGGTCCCACCTGGTCGCCTCCACCGCCGTCGAGGCCACCCCCGCACCGGGGGCGCCGGACGACCTCACCGTCTTCGCCGTCCGCTACGGCGGCTCCGGCGAGGTCTTCGATCCCACCTTCGACCGCGTCGCGGAGGGGCTGAGGGTCCGCACGGAGGCCTTCACAGCCGTGATCGGCGACCCGGCGGGCGACCACCGGGGCGAACCGACACTGTCCCTGCGAGCCTGACCCTCCGCGCCTGGCCACCCGCCCGTCCCCAGGCCCCCGAGCCGGCAGCCCGACGTTCCTGACGACGTCGGGCTGCCTCGTTCTCGGGCCCGTCCCTACGCCCCCGCCTCCACCGCGGGCATCGCCGACTCCGGCGCCACCAGATCCGCGTACGGCCTGGTCGACGCCACCAGCTCCGCGTTGCGCTCGTCCGTGCGGAGCACCCAGGCGACCGCCTCGTCATGCCCCTTGCCGAACTCCTCGTGGCGGGCCACCAGACGACGGACGCGTTCGGCCTCGTCGAGATCGCAGAACCACACCTCGTCCAGGTGGGAGCGGACCCGCGACCACGGTTCGCCGTTCACCAGCAGGTAGTTCCCCTCGGTGACGACCAGACGCGCGGACGGCGGGACCGGGATCGAGCCCGCGATCGGCTGCTCCAGGGTCCGTTCGAAGCCCGGCGCGTACACGACGTCGTCCTCGTCGCCCCGCAACCGCTCCAGCAGGGCCGCGTACCCCGCCGCGTCGAACGTGTCCGGCGCGCCCTTGCGGTCCCGGCGGCCCAGGCGGTCGAGCTCCACGTCCGCCAGATGGAAACCGTCCATGGGGACATGGGCGACCCAGGGCTCGCCGCCGCCGTTGAGCGCCCGGGTCAGCCGCTCGGCCAGGGTGGTCTTCCCCGCGCCGGGGCCGCCGGCGATCCCGAGGAGGGCACGGCGGTCGGGACGGGCCAGGGCAGCGGCCCGGCGCAGCAGGTCGTCGAAGGTCACAGGCATGAGGAAGACGGTAGACCCGTCGGCGTACTCGGGCCCGGACCGGGCAGACGACCCCTGCTGTGGCTCGGAGAGAGGAAAGCGGAAGGTGCCCATGCGTGCGAGACCCTGGTCGGAGCCGGACGGCGACGACGAGGCGGTGCGGGAGGAACTGGCGCGGCTGCGCGCCGAGGTACGACAGCTGCGCACCCGGATGGAGGGCCGCCCGCTGATCGCCCAGGTCCAGGGCATGCTGCGGGAGCGCTACGCCCTGCCGGACGCCGAGACCGCCTTCGCGCTGCTCCAGCGGGCCTCGCAGCAGTACAACGTCAAGCTGCGCACCCTCGCCGAGGCGGCCGTGAGCGTCCCGCGTCCGGATCCCCGCGGCGCGCTGTGGTTCCCCGGCCGGGCCCGGCACGCGGAGCCGGCGCTCAGCTACGCGGAGGCACGCGACCGCCGCGTCGGACGCGGCAACCGGAGCGAGGTCCTGACGGCCGTCCTCAGCCAGGCCCTAGCCGTCGTCGGCACCGACATGGGCAACGTCCAGATCGCCGACCGCACCGAGGGCGGACTGCGCATCGAACGGCACACGGGACACACGGCCGACTTCGTCGACTTCTTCGCGTACGTCGGCGAGGAGGGCACCTCCTGCGCCAAGGCCGCGCGGGACGTCGCCCAGGTCACCGTCCAGGACGTGGCGACGGACCCGGTGTTCACCGAGGACGCCCGCGCGGCGATCCTGCGCGCGGGCAGCCGCGCCTGCCACAGCGTGCCCCTCACCACCTCCTCCGGACTGTGCGTGGGCATGGTCTCCGCCCACTTCGAACGCCCGCTCAAGGGGTTGACGCGCGCTCAGCTCAAGGCGCTCACCGTCGCGGCCGCGGAGACCGGCGAGTGGCTCGCCTGGTACGACCGGACCGTCGTCCTGGACGCCCTGGAACACCTCCACACCCTCGGCCGCGCGCACGGCGGCGGCAGCATCACCCGCCGATGACCGGGTTCTTACCCGCCCGCCACACTGACGCCCGCCCCGCTGGGAACCCCCACCTCATGACAGAGACGACCCAACTCACCGAACTGGGCCTGCCCGAGCGGATCCGCGCCTGCCTCTTCGACCTCGACGGAGTGATCACCAAGACGGCCGTCGTGCACGCCGCCGCGTGGCGGAAGGCCTTCGACGAGTTCCTGCGCCGACGCGACGGCGACGCCTTCCGGCCCTTCGACCCCGCCGCCGACTACGACCAGTACGTCGACGGGCTGCCCCGCGCCGACGGCGTCCGCACCTTCCTGGCCTCCCGGGACATCCACCTCCCCGACGGCACCCCCGACGACC
>NZ_JARGEE010000146.1:0-19915 GCF_033794485.1 Streptomyces sp. MB09-02B | reverse complement strand
GAGTCCGGCCCGCCACCAACGCGGCCACCGCCCGCAGCCGAAGTGCCTCCTGCGCCGACGGCGACAACTGCCGTGCGTCCCCCACCAGTTCACTCACGCAGGGATCAACGACCCAGAACACCTATCGTTTCGGATCAATAGTGTCGAAACGTGCCGCTGGGTCGCTCCTCACTGATGAAGGAAGCCGATCCAACGCATCGGAACTCACGGCCGAACCGGCAACCCGACTCCCGTTACGAGTTCATGCGCACGGCCCGCCTCGGCGGCGACTCCGGCACCGCCCCCCGTCCGTCAACGTGAAGGAGCAAACAAGTTGTCCACGAAACGCACGGTGATTGCCGGCGGCGGCCTGGTGGGTCTCACGGCCGCGGCCTCTCTCCAACGAATCGGCCACGAGGTCGTCGTGCTGGAACAGGCACCGCGCATGCGAGCCGTCGGCGCCGGCATCGGTTTATGGGCCAACGCGTTGCGAGAGTTCGACCACCTCGGTATCGGCCCAGCGATCCGAGACATGGGCGTCGAACAGAACACCTGGTTCTTCAATCCTGCCGGCGATCCGGTGCGTGCTCCTGGCTACACCGACAGCGATCACCGCTTCCTCCTGGTGCCGCGCGCCGAATTGAACGGCCTCCTGGCCGACACCATCGGTCGCGACCGAATTCGCCTTGACGCCCACGTGACCGGTTATACCGAGATCGGCTCGGACGTCGCCGTGCACCTTGCCAACGGCGAAACACTTCGCACGGACCTACTGATCGGTGCGGACGGCGTCCACTCAAGCGTGCGCAAACAGCTGGTACCTGGGAGCGACGCCATCACACACTCAGGCCATTACGCCTGGCGTGCGATCGTGCCGATCGGCAACCAGAACCAGAAATCCACGGTCCTCACCGTCGGCCCCCACCGAACCCGCGGCGGATACGCGAGGATCGCTCGCGATCGGACCATGTGGATGGTCAACCAGTTCGATGCCGGACCGCTCACCGGAAGCAAGCGCGCACGGGCACTGGACCGCGCACGGAATCTGGCCGAGGAAGGATGGAACAACGACCTCCTCTCTCTGATCGCCCAGACTCCGGAGGAATCGATACTGGAGAACCAGGTCACGTTGGTCCCGGAACTGCCCCGTTGGACCAGCAGGCGCGTCGCACTGGTCGGCGACGCCGCACACGGACTGTCCCCCCACATCGCCTCCGGCGGCACTCTCGGCATCGAAGATGTCGGTGTCCTGCGCAGCAGCCTGACAGCCGAGGCCGACGCGGAAAAGGCCCTCACCGCCTATGAATACGCCCGCAGCGCCCGTTTCGAAACGGTCCGCGAACACTCCGCTGCCGTCGAAAACGCCGGCGACGCAGTCGAATTCGCGCAACGCTACGCCGCGTTCAGTCGCTGGATGCTCACCACGGCACCCGCCACCTGACGTCAACCGACGGGGACATCCCGCGCACCACCCTCAGCGCCTCCAAGAATCAGGGAATCACCAGTGAACTTCCGTATCCATATGACACGAGGCGAGCAGTAGATGCCGGACTGGGTAGACCTCACGGAGTCTTTGATGGCGTCGCCTGCGCTCTACGCAGTACTCATCGCGGTGTCCTTGCTCGACTCTTTCCTCCCGCTGATCCCGAGTGAACCCGTCGTCATCCTCGCGGGCATAGCCGGCGCAACCGGACAGACGAACATCATGCTGGTCATCGCCGCCACGACGGTGGGCGCCTTTCTCGGCGACCTCATTCCCTACTCCGTCGGCAGATGGATGGGGGAACGCGTATTGAAGCGCCTGCCGGTCGGCACCAAACGCAGGAGGGCGTACGACTGGATAGAACGCGAACTTGCGTCACGTGGCGGCTTCGTACTCGTCTCCACGCGATTCATTCCGGTCGGACGATACATCGCCACGGGAACGGCGGGAGTGGTGAGGTTCCCGCCGCGCAGGTTCATGCTGTACGTGGCGATCTCCACCCTCACATGGAGCGCCTACACCGCCCTGTCGGGATACCTCGGCGGTGTCTTCTTTCAGGAGAACACGCTCCTCTCTGTCGCCGTCGGCATCGGGCTGGCTTTCTCCGTGACCGGCGCGGTTGAGTTCGCACGGTATATCCGACGCCGCAGGAACCCTGGCGACCCGGATGATGCCGCCGCCGAAATTCGTTGAGTCGCGACGCCCGGCGGCACGACAGGGGCCCTTCCTCTCCGCAGCCGCTCTGGACGACCGTCTCGGCGTACGGCCTCCCGCCCGCGCCGCCGGGGGGATGCGCGGGCAACGGACGACGGCAGGCAGGGCGGGGCCGAACTGGTTGACAGGGGACACAGCGGCGACCCCAACCCGCGTGAGCTGCACAGGCGTCGCATCCGCCGGTGGTCTCCCGCAAGGGTCCCCCGGACAACAAGGACCTCGGCAAGCTTGGCTGCGTCGTCGGCGGACGCGCGCCTCATGTCCCTTTCGCGGTGAGGTTCGCCAGTAGTGCCGTGATGACGCGGTCGGTCGCGGCGGTCATGTCGACAGAGTCCGGGGCCAGGAGCCACTGGACCTGGAGGCCGTCCATGACGGCGATGACGGCGGTGGCCGCGTCTTCGAGGTTGAGGTCGGGGCGGGTCTCGCCGAGTTCGGAGGCTTCGGCGAGGGCCTCGGTGATCATGGCGCGCAGGCCGGCGTAGCGGTCGCGGAAATAGTCCTGGGCCGGGTGGCCCTCCGTGACGCTTTCCGCCGAGAGGACCGCGTACAGACGGACGATGCCTTCACGTTCGGTGTTGCGGCGAACCGTGTCCACGAGGTGGCGCAGGAAGGCCAGGCCCCGTGGCCGGTCGGGGCCGAGCGCTTCGATGTCGGTCTCGTCGCGCAGCGCGAGGACGCTGGTGAGCAGTTGGGCCTTGCTGCGGAAGTAGTGCAGGACGCCGGCCTGGGTGACTCCAGCGCGGTCGGCGATCTCCTGCAACGAGGCGTTGTTGTAGCCGCGAGCGGCGAAGGTGTCCATCGCGATGTGCAGGATCTCCTGCCGCCGCTGCTGGGCCTTGAGGCTCTTCCCTGTGCGGGGCTGCCGCTCCCCGTTCGGCGTGCTCTCGCTCATCGTGCGGAGTCTACGGGGCCGTCGATCAGTGGTCACCCTTCGATCAAACCCTGGAAAGAACTTGCACACAAAAACTTACTAAGTACTCAGTAAGTGCGCTCGAGGGTCGTCGGCGTACGCGCCGCCGATCACCTCGACGCCGACGGGAACCGTGTCGGCGGCGAGCTGAGGGCCGGCGGCGACTGGAGCGGACACACCGACTTCGGAGCGACGACCGGCGGCGACCTTCACCTGGACGGGAGCCCAGCAGGGCGGACCTCACCGTCCGCAATCGGCTCGGTCGACGCGCCCTTCCGCAACCCCGACGGCGGCGCGGCGAGGTTCGACGTCCCGTGGGGCGACACGACGTACCGCTACCGGCTGCCCTCGGGCGCGGCGGCGATCTTCACCACCCGCCCCGCCTGACCTGAGACGAAAGGACAGGCCCCGCACGGCGAAGCAAGCCGTGCGGGCCCTCTCGTGCGGTGACCAGGGCCCGTGGACCCGCACGCACGGCGCGAACCGGAACGGGCGCCGGCTGCCGCCGGGAGACGGCCACGACGTACAGGAGCAGGCCGGCGGTGGTGAGGACGAAGTGGTGAGGACGAAGCCGGCCCGGACGGTGGAAAGTCCCAGCCGGCGTCGAGAGCGACCGCGCGCCGATCGCGCCGAGACAGTGGGCAAGGTTGCGGGCGAGGAGAGGTGCCGCCGGTCAGCTGACCGTCTGGGCCTGTTGGGCTGCGGTTGCGTGGGGCAGCGGGATCTTCTGTGCGAGCTTGTCGCCCTCGACATCGAGGTCGGGAAGCAGGCGGTCCAGCCGGGCCGGAATCCACCAGGCTTTCTCCTGGGCGAGTGGACCGGAACTGCATCAGTGCCGTCGAGCCGTCGGCGGAGACGACGACTCCCGACACCGGCTGACCACCCTGCCGCAAGGGGACGGGCGTCTTACCGGAGGACGGACGCGAGGGACGTGCTGGCCCGGGAAGCCGCCAAGGGCGCGTCAGCCTCACGCGGAGACCACCCGGAACTCGCCCCCGTGCTCCGGACTCTGACCGCAGAACTGGCCGAAAAATGATACAGCCCATGCTTAATTCAGCTTCGGCTGTACTATCGGCTCATGGAGATGAGCCACCCTGCCAGCAGCCCCGCTGTCGCCGTGAACGCCGCGGCTCTGGCCCGGGTCGGTACCGCGCTCGCGGATGAGAAGCGGCGTCGGCTGTTGCTGGCCCTGCTGGAAGCGCCCGCCTATCCCTCGGATCTCGCCGAGCGGCTCGGGATGACCCGGGGGAACGTGTCGAACCATCTGTCCTGTCTGCGCGGCTGCGGCCTGGTCCGTACCGTCGCCGTCGGTCGACGGGTCCGTTACGAACTCGCCGATCCCAAACTCGCCCACGCACTGGCCGACCTGGCCACCCTGGTCCTGCTGGTCGACTCCGAAGATTCCTCCGACGAGGCATGCGCCCCGGACGACTACGCCTGCACCGCCGACGAGCAGACCGCCACCCCCCACAAGTGAGGAGCCCCTCCGTGGGTGACGCGTGCTGCGGGACCGATGCTCCCGCCCAAAACCCTTCCGCAGCCGAGCCCGCCGCACCCCCGTCCGCGATATGGCAGGTCCGCGAGCTGCGGGTGGCCGCTGTCTCCGGGCTGCTGCTGCTCATATCCCTCTTCCTGCCCGGCCCCTGGGACACGGCGGGCGCGCTGGCGGCCCTCGTCGCCGGTGCGGCGACTTTCGTCCCGGGCACGCTGCGTGCCCTGATACGTGGGCGGCTCGGCGTCGGTCTGCTGATGACCATCGCCGCCGTCGGCGCCGTGGCACTCGGCGAGTACGGCGAGGCCGCCACGCTGGCCTTCCTGTTCGCCGTAGCCGAGGGCCTCGAGGGCTACGCCGTCGCCCGTACCCGGCACGGTCTGCGCGCCCTGCTCGATCTCGTTCCCGCCACCGCCACCGTCCGCCGGGCCGGCGTAGAGGCCGAGGTCTCCGTCACCGGTCTGCGCGTCGGTGACACCCTCCTGGTCAAGCCGGGCGAGCGGATCGCCACCGACGGCGTCGTGGCCGCCGGGCGCAGTGCCCTGGACACCTCCGTGGTCACCGGTGAATCCGTTCCCGTGGAGGTCGGCCCGGGTGCCGAGGCGTTCGCGGGCTGTGTCAACGGCGCCGGTGCGCTGGAGATCACGGTTACCGCCACGACCGAGGACAACTCCCTCGCCCGCCTCGTCCACATCGTCCACGAGGCCCAGGAGCACAAGGGTGCCGGCCAGCGTCTCGCCGAGAGGTTCGCCAAGCCGCTGGTACCGGGTGTGCTGGTCCTCGCCGGGCTGATCGCGGCCCTGGGCGCGCTCCTCGGTGATCCGGGGGTGTGGATCGAGCGGTCGCTGGTGGTGCTGGTGGCCGCGGCCCCCTGCGCCTTCGCCCTGTCCGTCCCGGTCGCCGTGGTCGCCGCCATAGGCGCCGCGTCCAAGGCGGGCGTCCTCGTCAAGGGCGGTGCGGCCGTGGAGGCACTGGGCAAGGTCAGGGTCGTGGCCCTGGACAAGACCGGCACCCTCACGCGTAACGAGCCCGTCGTCATCGATGTCGTCACCGCGGCCGGCGTCGACCGGGCGCGGGTCCTGGCGGTGGCCGCCGCTCTGGAGGCGCGCAGCGAACACCCGCTCGCCCCGGCGATCCTGGCCGCCGTCGACTCCCCGGTCCCGGGCGAGGATGTGGAGGCCGTACCCGGCAAGGGGCTGACCGGCACGGTCGGCGGATGTGCGGCACGTCTGGGCAAGCCCGGGTTCATCGCCCCGGGTCGGCTCGCGGACGATGTCCGCCGGCTCCAGGACGAGGGCGCCACCGTGGTCCTGGTCGAGCAGGACGACACACTCCTCGGCGCCGTCGCCGTCCGCGACGAGCTGCGCCCGGAGGCGGTGGAAGCCGTCGAGGACTTGCGTCGGCAGGGCATCACGGTGGTCATGCTCACCGGCGACAACGCCCGTACCGCCGCCGCGATCGGCGCCGCCGCCGGCATCGACGACGTACGCGCCGAACTGCTCCCCGAGGACAAGGCCCGTATCGTCACCGGGCTCCGGGCGATCGGACCGGTCGCGATGGTCGGCGACGGCATCAACGACGCCCCCGCCCTGGCCACCGCCGACGCCGGCATCGCCATGGGCGCGATGGGCAGCGACGTGGCCATCGAGGCGGCCGACACCGCCCTCATGGGCGAGGACCTGCGTCGGCTGCCCGACGCGATCGCCCACGCTCGCGCCGCCCGCCGCGTCTTCACCCAGAACCTGCTGATGTCCGGCGGCATCCTCGTCGCCCTCGTCCCCCTGGCCGCCACCGGCGTCCTGGGCCTGGCCACCGTGGTCGCCAGTCACGAACTCGCCGAGGTCCTCGTCATCGGCAACGGCCTCCGCGCCGGCCGCAGGCGCCACCTGCCCACCCACAAGCCCCTGCGTACCGCCGCCAAGGCCCCGACATCGGTCCGGACCCCCGCCGCGCCCGTACCAGCTGTCGTGACTGCCGTTCCAGCGGGGAAGACACTCCTTCCCCTGAGCACCGCCCCCGCTCCGACACTCGTCGGGGGCTGCTGCTCAGGTGCCTGCGGCTGCGGCGACCGCTGACCGACCCGTTCGCAGCCACAGGACCCCGTCGGAACGGAACCCGACCTACGTCGGTTCCGTGAAGGTGCCCGCCGGCGACGGTCGCAGGGAACGCATTCAGGACGGGTTCCTGATCCCTCGCAAGAACCTCTGCTGGTACGGCCGGCTACTCGCACGCACCGGAGCCGCCGGCCAGCTGGCGTTCGCCGGAGCGGCACCGAGATCGCCCAGTACCTCACCGACACACAGGGCCACAAGCACTACGAACAGCAGACGTTCGCCGGCTCGTCCAGCGTCCGGGACGCGCGGCACAAGATAGGTCCGACGGTGTACGTCGCCACCGACCAGGTGTTCCGACTCAACCGGGTCCGCGTCGAAGCGTTCTCCGGTATCGCCGAAGAACTGCACGAGCTGCTGGTCGGACAGGTCGAGGCGTGCCGAGACCGGGCCTACGACCTGCGCGACACGTACCCGACCAGCAGCTGGCCGGGACGACGGCGATCGCGTCCGCGGGTAGCAGCGGAGGGGCCCCGCCGGGCTGAGGGCTTCGATGCTGCAGTTCCGATGCGGGCGGAGCCGCTCACGGCAGCGGCCATGCCGGTCACCGTTCCGGCCATTCGGGGGAGATGCGTGCGGCCCCGGGGGCGTATCTCACCCTGCGGGGGCATCCCTTGCTGGAACGAAAGGGAGACATGATGCCGCTCTATCTATCAAGGTTCAGCTACACGCCGGAGACATGGGCGAGATTCATCGGCCACCCCGAGGACCGTGCAAAGGCCGCTCAGTCGTACATCGAGTCCGTCGGCGGCAAGCTACACGGCTTCTGGTACGCGTTCGGCACCCGCGACGGCTACAACCTGTGGGAGGCCCCCGACAACGTCTCCATGGCCGCGGTCGCCCTGGCGATCAGCGGAGGCGGCGCACTCAGCTCGTTCGAGACGACCGTTCTCCTGAGCATCGACGAAACCATGGATGCCCTGCGCAAAGCCGGGCATGTCCGGTACCGGGCCCCTGGCACGTAGCGGTCCAGGTGGCCGGCCGTAACGAGTAAGTCCCAGGCGCCTGTCGTTCGGATCAGGCCGTGGGACGGCGGCGAGCGCGGAGCCATTGGGCGCCCTTGACGGCGTAGACGGCAGCCATGAGCGCGAAACCGGCGATGGTGAGCCAGAACCAGAATTCCGCCGGCGCAACTTGCTCTGGTCGACGAAATGGCAGCGTGGCTGAGGCTGGTGAGGGGACGCCGAGGCACACGCGTGCGGATCGGTCGACGCACCCGCCGTCGTGGCTGAATGTCGTCGGCTGAGGATCAAACGCTCCCGGGGCAGCTCCGCGACTCACCTGCCCGCATGCCGCCTGACACCCCATCAAGACGAGCGTCAATTGAGCGTCACGGGCGTCATTTCAGCGTCAAGATATCGCCCGCACCGCCCGTACCGCACATCATGCGCACGCACAAAACCGCAGGTCAGGCGCCCTTTGCGACCGGCTCCAAAATCGCCACGCACTCCACATGATGCGTCATCGGAAACACATCCCAAGGCGTGCGGACGGGAGAATCTGGAGGTCACATCGGGTGTTCTGCCTTACGCAGGGGCTGTGAGGCGGCCGGAGCGTCAAATGAGCGTCATGACTGACGGACTTTCTTTCCTCCTTCCGGCCGGTATACCGGACTGTCCGCGCTTCTGATCGCCTCGTGGCCGTCATGTTGCTGCTCGGGCGGCAGGTCAGCCGCTGGAGGGGCTGCACGAGATGCCCGGCGCAGCGCTGCCGCCCTCGGGCCGCCCCGGACGCGTCCGGGCGAAATCCGGGCGGCGCGATGCGTACGGGCCGACCCGGCGGACCGGTGACGTGGCTGAACCTCAGGAACTACTCGTCGCCGAGTTTCACCTCGTGCTGCACATAGGCGTCCGGCCCCCGGACACCTGCCGGGCTGTGGCTCAGGCGTCAATGATGACGGGGATGATGAGGGGCTTGCGGCGGTGGGTACGGAACGCCCAGTTCGCCACGGCGCGGGCCAGGAGCTGTTCGAGTTGGCGCGCGTCCCCGACGCCTTTCTCGGCTGCGGTGGCCAGGGTTTCCTCGATGACGGGAACGACCGGTTCGAAGGTGGCGTCGTCGTGGACGAAGCCGCGTTCCCGTGGGGGCCCCAGCACCATGCTGACCTGCGAGCTCACCGGCATCACAGAGGCTTCGGTTTCGGCCGGAACGAACCAACTCAGCGTCCCCTGCCCCCATCAGCCGGGGGGGCCGTGTGCGCCCGTCTTGCCCGGTAGTCCCACCACCAGGCCCACCCGGACGGGCCGGTGCATAGAATCCGGTTTCATGCCGAAGCCTGACGAGCTGATCATTGACATCGCCGCCCGTGTGGAGTCCGGGCAGAGCAATCGGATGTCCCTGACCGTGGTGACCGGTGGTGCTGTCATCACCGGTCGACTGGCGCCCGAAGCCGTGTGGAGGCAGAGGGTGTCGGAGGTTCTGACAGACTCCGCCGACCTGGGCGAGTTCTCCTCTGTCTTCGACGCCCCTGCGCAAAAGGACGGGCCGCCCACGCATCTGCACTTTCATGTCGCCCGGATCTTGCAGGGCACGGTGGGGATCCCGGAGACGGGGGGGATGTACCGCGTCGCGATCGAGGACGTGAATGCCTGGACTGTAGGCGACTTCAGCTACTCCGACCACTGACCCACTGACCCGTTTCGCCGCTTCGAGAGCGGCACGGCACGCAGCGGGGGCCCTGTCGGCGCGCGCCGACAGGGCCCCCATCACCGCTCTGTTCGGCTCGTGCCTGTCCCGTCGGTCAGACGGACAGGGGGGTGCCGAGCATGGTGGAAGCCTGCTGCACCGGGTTTTCGATGCGCGCGGGTGCGACCTCGGGGAGGGCGCGACAGGTGAAGCCGAGCCGGGACATGGCCCGGAGGACTTCGCCGGCGCTGAAATCGCGGCGGTCCTGGCGGGTGATGGCCTGGCCGACCTGCTTGACGGGATAGTGGCGTCGTCCGATGATCACAAACTCGCCGGTGACCGGTTCGGGCTTGACGCCCTTCATCGATTCCAGCACGCCGCTCTTGGTCAGGTCGAACGGAAAGCGGGCGATGACACAGCGCATGATGCCTCACAGGGGGAAGGAGAGACGGGGCCGACGGCCATGAAGTGGGTCAGCGGGTCGGGGCGAGGACGCCCACAGCGCTGCCGTGTTCGTCGACCACGGGCAGGGCCTCGAGCCGGCGACAGCGCATCACCCGCTCGGCTTCGGCCCTCGTGGTCAGCGGCGAGGCAAAGGCCCGATGACGTCGGCGATGTCACGCAGGCGGATCCTGTCCGTGTATCCGGAGCCGTCACGAACGGCCGTGAGCCTGGCCCGGGTGACCAGGCCGGTGCACAGACCGTCCTCGTCGCAGACGACCAGGTGCCCCGTACGGGCCGCGGCCATCACGGACAGTGCGACCTCGACGGTCATGTCCTCCCAGACCTGCGGTCCGGCCGCGTCCATGGCGTCGGCCACCGTGCCGTGCGCGGGGTGGGCGATAGCCGGGCGGCTCTGCACGTGTACCAGCGTCAAAGAGTGCCTCCTGAGGAGTTGGGTCGGCTTCCTGAGAACGGAGGGCCTATGCGGCCGCCCCGGGCGTGGACTGCCGTACGGACGCGCGCCGGGGCGCAGAAGCGGAGCTGCGCCGGCCGCGTGAAGTGGCGCTGCGCTTCTTGGGGCGTTCGACCACCGGCGCCGTGATGACGACCGGGATACCGGAGGGGGCCTGGGCGCCGGTGATGCGTTGCAGGGCCTCCTCGCCGACGCGGACCTGGGTGGTCTGCGGGACGATGCCGGCCGCTGCCATGAGGCGGGTCATGCCGCGGCGCTGGTTCGGGGTGACCAGGGTGACGACGCTGCCGGACTCCCCTGCACGGGCGGTCCTGCCGCCGCGGTGAAGGTAGTCCTTGTGGTCGGTCGGCGGGTCGACGTTGACGACAAGGTCGAGGTTGTCGACGTGAATGCCGCGCGCCGCGACGTTGGTCGCGACCAGCACGTTGACGTGCCCCGTCTTGAACTGCGTCAGCGTACGGGTGCGCTGGGGCTGCGACTTCCCGCCGTGCAGGGCGGCGGCGCGTACCCCGCTGTTCAGGAGATGCTCGGTGAGGCGGTCGACGGCGTGCTTGGTGTCGAGGAACATGATCACGCGGCCGTCGCGTGCGGCGATCTCGGTGGTGGCCGTGTGCTTGTCGGCGCCGTGGACATGCAGCACGTGGTGCTCCATCGTCGTGACCGCGCCGACCGATGGGTCGACGGAGTGCACGACGGGATCGCTCAGGTAGCGCCGCACGAGCAGGTCGACGTTACGATCGAGGGTCGCGGAGAACAGCATGCGCTGACCCTCGGGACGGACCTGGTCGAGCAGGGCGGTGACCTGCGGCATGAAGCCCATGTCGGCCATCTGGTCGGCCTCGTCGAGGACGGTGATGGAGACCTGGTCCAGCCGGCAGTCGCCGCGGTCGATGAGGTCCTTGAGACGTCCCGGTGTGGCGACGACGACCTCGGCGCCACCGCGCAGCGCGCTCGCCTGCCTGCCGATCGGCATCCCGCCCACCACGGTCGCCAGCCGCAGCTTGAGGGAGCGGGCGTACGGGGCCAGCGCGTCGGTGACCTGCTGCGCCAGCTCACGCGTCGGTACGAGGATCAGCCCCAGCGGCTGCCTGGCCTCGGCGCGCCGCCCGGCCGTACGGGCCAGCAGCGCCAGCCCGAAGGCGAGGGTCTTGCCGGAGCCGGTGCGGCCACGGCCGAGGACGTCACGGCCGGCGAGGGAGTTCGGCAGCGTCGCGGCCTGGATCGGGAACGGCACGGTCACGCCTTGCGTACCGAGCGCGGCCAGCAGCTCCCGGGGCATGTCGAGATCGGCGAAGCCCTCCACGGCGGGAAGCGCGGGGGTGATCGTCTTGGGGAGGGCGAACTCCCCTCGGAGCCTCGCGGGTCGGCGGCCGTAATCACCGGAGCGGCTCGGCCCGCCGGACCGGCGCGGGGTCGACGAGCCGATGCGGCTGCCGCCCCTTCCTGAGTCGGCACTGCCGTTACGGGTGCGGGTGAAGCGGTCGTTCGTGCGTGTGTGGTTCATGCGGAACCTTCCTCGATGCGGCACATATCAAGGAATTCCCGCAGCAATGAGCAACACGGAGAATCGCAAGAAGGGCCGGTCATACGCGAAAGCGGATCTGGCCGACGAAAATCCGTGCGGGCGCAGGCGCTGAAATGAGTGGCGCAATGTGGGACTCAATATTCGGGGCGTCCACTGCGATGCCCTGAAGGAGAATCCGTGCACTGAGCCAACGGATTCCTGGTCGTCGTCCACAGGTGAAACAACTGCGGAAATGCGAGCAGCTGGGGCCCGCACCCCGAAGGATGCGGGCCCCAGCTACGAAGTGCGCGCCAGTGTCAGGCGAGAACGATGTTCTCGGCCGTCGGGCCCTTCTGGCCCTGCGCGATGTCGAAGGTCACCTTCTGGCCCTCCAGCAGCTCGCGGTAGCCCTGGGCGGCGATGTTCGAGTAGTGGGCGAACACGTCAGCGCCGCCACCATCCTGCTCGATGAAGCCGAAGCCCTTTTCCGCATTGAACCACTTCACGGTACCAGCAGCCATGTCATTTCTCCTTTGGGGCAGTGCATCGGGATCCGCACAGCGCGGACACCATGTCGCCGCGATGATCACCCCGCCCGGAAAAGGACCGGAAATACAAAAGTGCTTCCCAGTGGCACAGAAGCCGACCGGAGAGCACTTGAAGTTTCGGGAACCACAACTGCAACTGAGATCGACAGTAGCACACCGCAGAGGCATGTGTGCGGTGAAATCCCAGTTCAATTACGCGGCAGAGAATCTGTCTGCATGTTCCGTTGAAATCTCAGCCTGCGGGCACAGATATTGATGCAGCCGGAGCGCAACGTTTCGGGAAGCATGGGGCGCCACAAACTTGCGGACCTGATAGGGGCCGGGCTGGGCCCGCGAGGTCCCCCCAGCCGCGTTGGTCGAATCGGACCGTCGCCTGCCCGGGCGGCAGATGACCGATCACGTCGTTCATGTGACGGCGGAGCCGCCCCAGTAGTGGACGAACACCAGCGCGCGGTCCGGTACGGTCCTGACCGACCTCGCCGCCGGGACCGGCCTGGAGATCACCGTGTGTCACCTGCCGCCCGGCACATCGAAGTGGAACAAGATCGAGCACCGACTGTTCTCCCGCATCACCATGAACTGGCGCGGCAGGCCCCTGACCAGCCATGAAGTGTTGCTCCGGGCGCTCCGCGACGACCAGCCGCACCGGCCTGACGGTGCACGCCGAACTCGACAGCGGTGAGTACCCCACCGGCATCCGCATCAGCGACGAAGCCATCCATGCCCTGCCGGTCACACGCCACCGCTTCCACGGGGACTGGAACTACACCTTCCACCCCGCAGATCGTCAACCGGGCCCAGGCCTGCCCGGCAACGCGGGTGGTCAGCTGCGGGCTCTCGCCCCCTCACGGTCCACGATCTGCAGCACCCCGAGCTGACCGGCATGTCCCGCAAGCAACTCAACGACCTCACCGACACCTTGACCCCTGCGCTTGAAGAGTACCGCGAGAGGTCCGCCAAGCAGCCCGCGGCGGACCACGCCGCGTCGCCCCCGGCACCGGCCCCGCAAACCCACACTCACCCCCCCCGACCAGATCCTGGTCACCATCCTCTACCTGCGGAAACACTCGCTTCAGGCGCTTCTCGGCCAGCTCTTCAACACCACTGCCATGACCATCAGCCGTGCAGTGAAAGACGTCCGCCCGCTCCTGGAAGCCAACGGTGTCTGTCTCCCAGCCTCAACAGCCCGTTTCCGTACACCGGACGACGTCGCCAGATTCCTCGCCCCGGACAAAACCAAGATCAAACCAACGCGTTGATTCCCGGCAAGCCCTTAGCGTTAGGTCGGTGAAGCTGCGTAAGCAAAGCTCCAATTCACACCGGCGTCGGCAGCCCCGAAGGGTGACACCCAGCTTCGTCGTTGAGGCGCGCCGGGGTCATGCCCTTAATGCGGCTGCGAGAGTTGCTGCGTGCCGTCGCTCAAGGTGCGGGTCCTCCGCGCACCCGTCGACACACAGAGGGATCGGGATGAGCCCGACGGGTCGCCCCTCGCAAGCGGCTCACTACGCTCTCACCGCGGCCCAGATGTTCACTCAGTGAGCACTCCTGACCTTCTGTTCAGAGCCTGAACGGGATCCCCGCTCAGAGCCTGAACGGTCTCCCAATGTTTGGCAGCGAGCAGGGGCCGGCGGTCCCAGGCGCCCCGTACGGCAGCGATGGCATCAGGACGGTAGGAATCGGCTTGGCCGACATCGCAAAGAAGCACTCGATGTCCACTTTCACACCCGCTGTCAGCCACCGCTCCTTCGCGGCAGCCAACTTCGGGCGTCCACCCCGGCCGCCCCGGCCGCTCTGGCTCCGGCGCCCGCCGCCGCTGCCCGGCGAACGACAAGGCACCAAACATGACCGGAACTCCGACGCATGTGGGCCAGCGCCTGGGAGAGATGTTGGAACTCCCAGGTCGGCGCACCCGACACCCCATCAGAACGAGCGTCAGATGAGCGTCACGAGCGTCATTTCAGCGTCAAGATATCGCCCGTAACGCCCACACCGCACATAATGCGCACGCACAAAACCGCAGGTCAGGAGCCCTTTGCGACCGGCTCCAAAATCGCCACGCACTCCACATGATGCGTCATCGGAAACAGATCGAACGCCCGAAGCATCCGCACCCGGTACCCGCCCTCCCGGAAGTACCCCAGGTCGCGTGCCAGCGCCGCCGGGTCGCAGGCCACGTACGCGATGCGGCGGGCCGCCAGGGACGCGAGATGCTGGACGGTCTTGCGGCCCGCCCCGGCACGCGGCGGGTCCAGGACGATGAGGTCGACCTCCGTGATACCCGTACGCGGCAACACCGCCTCGACCTTGCCCTGTTCGATCCGCACCCGGTCGAAGTCGGCGAGGTTGTGCCGCGCGTCCTCGACCGCGCGCTTGCCGGACTCGATGCCGAGGACGGCACCCTTGTCGCCGACGCGGTCGGCGAGGGCGCCCGCGAACAGCCCGACACCGCAGTAGAGGTCCAGCGCCATATCGCCCTTGCGGGGCAGCAGGCCCTGCATGACGGCCTTGACGAGCGTGTCCGCGGCCTTGGGATGGACCTGCCAGAAGCCGCCGCTGCCCACCCGGTACGTACGGTCGTCCGCGCGCTCACGGACGAAGGGGCGCCCGTGGACGCGGTGCACTCCCCCGTCCTTCTCCTCGACCCGCATCACCGACACCGGCTTGTCCAGCTCCACCAGAGGCAGCCGCGCGCCCGGCCGGGGTTCGAGGATGACCTGACGGTCCTGCGAACCCGTCGCCGCGATCGCGTCGATCGACGCCATGCCCGTCCAGTCGCGCTTCTCGATGCCCAGCTCGGACACGCCCGGCGCCGCGATCATGCAGTGGTCGATGGGCTCGACCTCGTGCGAACGGTGCTTGCGCAGTCCCGCCCGCCCCGACTCGTCCACCGCGTACTGCACGCGCGTGCGCCACGCCGGGACCTCCCCCGCCGGGACCTTGTCGCCCTCGGCCGGCATCACCGTGCCGTCCCAACCCGCCTCCTCGGGCGTGAGACCCGCGAGGCGCTGCAGCTGCTCGGCGATGACCTCGCCCTTGAAGCGGCGCTGGGCGCCCGGCTTCGCGTGCTGCCAGTCGCAGCCGCCGCAGCGGCCGGGTCCGGCGTAGGGACAGGGCGCCTCGACCCGGTCCTTGGAGGCCGACAGGATCGAGACCGCGTCCGCCCGCAGGAAGCGCGCGCCCTCCTCACCGTCGGTCACCCGCGCCACGACCCGCTCACCGGGCAGCGCGTGCCGGACGAAGAGGACCTGCCCCTCGGAGGTGCGGGCGATGCAGTGGCCGCCGTGGGCGACGGGGCCCACCTCGACCTCGTACTCCTCCCCCACCAGCGATTTCTTCGGTTCTGCCTGCATGGCGGGGTGACTCCAGGAGATGAGGAACGCGACAACGGCCGGACAACAGCCCACCAGTCTACGTGGGTGCCGTCCGACCGTTGACCACGAGCAGCGGCTCGCGGGCCAGCGCCCGCTCCGGCCGATGTCGGCTCCGACCGACGCCGACGCCCGCGAGCGTCAGTCCTTCTCGGCCGAGGACTTGGTCCCGCGATTCGCCGAGGACTTGGTCGACGTCTTGGCCGCTGACTCCTTGGGGCGCTCGTGCGCCGGACCACGCCGTACCGAGCCCGGCGCACTCCATTCCTGCCGCTTGCGCGCCCGGCGCTTGGCGACCTCGGAGGACTCCAGCTGGTAGGGCACGGAGGTCACCATGACACCCGGCGTGAAGAGCAGCCGGCCCTTGAGCCGGAGTGCGCTCTGGTTGTGCAGCAGGTGCTCATACCAGTGGCCGACCACGTACTCGGGGATGATCACCGACACCGCGTCCCGCGGCGACTCCTTGCGCAGCCCCTTGACGTACTCGATGACCGGCCGCGTGACCTCGCGGTACGGCGAGTCGAGGACCTTCAGTGGTACGTCGATGCCGCGCCGCGTCCACTCCTCCTGGAGCGCCTTGGTCTCCGCCGGGTCGACGTTGACGCTGAGCGCCTCCAGGGTGTGCGACCGCATCAGCTTGGCGTAGGCGAGGGCGCGCAGGGTAGGGCGGTGGATCCGGGAGATCAGCACAACGGAGTGGACCCGCGACGGCCGTACGACGTCGTCACTCGGGCCGTCCGGCGCGGCGATCTCCGCCGCGACCCGGTCGTAGTGCTTACGGATCGCCGTCATGGTCGCGTAGAAGATCACCATGCCGAGCAGGGCGACCCAGGCGCCGTGCGTGAACTTGGTGACGAGGACGACGATCAGCACCAGTCCGGTGAAGAAGGCGCCGAAGGTGTTGATCGCCCGGGAGCGGATCATGTGGCGTCGCTTGGCCGGGTCCTTCTCGGTGCGCAGGTGGCGGTTCCAGTGCCGGACCATGCCCGTCTGGCTGAGCGTGAAGGAGACGAACACGCCCACGATGTAGAGCTGGATCAGGCGGGTGGAGTCGGCGCCGTAGATCCACACCAGGAGCACGGCGGCGCCCGCGAGGAGCACGATGCCGTTGGAGAAGGCGAGGCGGTCGCCGCGGGTGTGCAACTGGCGCGGGAGGTAGCGGTCCTGGGCGAGGATCGAGCCCAGCAGCGGGAAACCGTTGTACGCGGTGTTCGCGGCCAGGAAGAGGACCAGCGCGGTGGCGGCGGCCAGAACGACGAAGAAGAAGGTGCCGTCACCGAAGACGGCCGCCGCGACCTGGGAGATCACCGGGTTCTGTACGTAGGAGTCGCCGACCGGGGCGCCGTCGCGCACCAGGTCGACCGCCGGGTTCTCCGCCATCCGCACCTTGGTGGCCATGGCCAGGACGATGATGCCGCAGAACATGGTGACGGCGAGGAAGCCCATCAGGGCCAGCGTGGTGGCCGCGTTCTTCGACTTGGGCTTGCGAAAGGCCGGGACACCGTTGGAGATCGCCTCGACACCGGTGAGCGCGGCGCATCCGGAGGAGAAGGCACGCAGCAGCAGGAAGACCAGCGCGAACCCGGCGAGCCCCTGGTGCTCGGGCTTGATCTCCAGACCCGCGGTGGGTGCCCGCATCGTCTCGTCGAGCACCAGCCCCCGGAACGCGCCCCAGGCGATCATCGCGAAGACGCCGACGACGAAGACGTACGTCGGGATCGCGAAGAGCTTCCCGGACTCCTTCACACCCCGCAGGTTCATCAGCGTGAGCAGCACGATGATGCCGATCGCGCACAGCACCTTGTGCTCGACGAAGAAGGGGACGGCCGAGCCGAGGTTCTCCACGCCCGAGGAGATCGACACGGCGACGGTGAGGACGTAGTCGACGAGGAGCGCGCTGGCGACGGTGAGGCCGGCCTTGGGGCCGAGGTTGGTGTTCGCCACCTCGTAGTCGCCACCACCGCTCGGGTAGGCGTGCACGTTCTGCCGGTAGGACGCCACCACGGTGAACATCAGCACGACGACCGCGACGGCGATCCAGGGGCTGAAGTGGTAGGCCGACACGCCCGCGATGGAGAGGACCAGAAGCACCTCGCCGGGTGCGTACGCCACGGACGAGAGCGGGTCGGAGGCGAAGACAGGCAGTGCGATGCGCTTCGGCAGGAGCGTTTCGCCCAGCCGGTCGCTGCGCAGAGCGCGCCCGATCAGAATCCGTTTGGGCACGTCGGTCAGTTTGGACACGCAGAGGATCGTAAGCGCCCCGACTGGTTCTGGGCACATCCGGGTGAAATCCCGGCGGGCCCCGGGGTGAAATCGGTCCGCCGACGACTGCGAAGTGCGTCACGTCACGCATCCTCCGGTGTGATGGTCTGCGTCCTCACGTCTGTATGACGAATCCCGTCCGCATGACCCGTCCAGTCCATATGACCAATCCCGTCCGTATGACCCCGTCCCGTCCGTATGACGAATCCAGTCCGTACGACGAACCCCGTCGATTCCGTGTACGTGCCGTATGTGTGCCGGGTATCCGACGGAACCCGTGTCGTTCTCGCCCACCTCACCCCCTGGAGGCCCCCATGCAGGCCGCGACCGCTGAGCTGATCGGCGCTCTCGCCTCCCTCGTCGGACTCGGCTTGCTGACGGGGGTCAGCGTCCGCCGGATCAGCCGTCGACGTCCCACGATGTGACCCATGGGTGCACGGGGGTGCCCCCGGTGGACCGCGCGTGTGTAGCTTGGGCGACGGTCTGAGACCCTGTTTTCGACGTTTCGGCTGAACAGTAGCTATTGACACCGGAAGGACGGTCGTGCACATCGTCATCATGGGCTGCGGGCGAGTGGGTTCCACCCTCGCCCAGACCCTGGAGCAACAGGGGCACACGGTCGCCGTGATCGACCAGGACCCCACGGCCTTCCGTCGTCTGGGCTCGGGTTTCGGCGGCCGGCGCGTCACGGGGGTCGGCTTCGACCGCGACACCCTGCGGGAGGCGGGCATCGAGGAGGCGGGCGCCTTCGCCGCCGTCTCCAGTGGCGACAACTCCAACATCATCGCCGCCCGGGTCGCCCGCGAGATGTTCGGCATCGAGAACGTGGCGGCACGGATCTACGACCCGCGCCGCGCCGAGGTCTACCAGCGTCTGGGCATCCCGACGGTCGCCACGGTCC
Source organism: Streptomyces sp. MB09-02B (assembly GCF_033794485.1). Classification (NCBI taxonomy): domain Bacteria; kingdom Bacillati; phylum Actinomycetota; class Actinomycetes; order Kitasatosporales; family Streptomycetaceae; genus Streptomyces; species Streptomyces sp. MB09-02B. Next base: position 1,102 of record NZ_JARGEE010000146.1, on the reverse strand, counting down.
GCTGGACCGCCGACCAGATGCTCCGCCGGCTGCTGCCGTCCGGTGCCGAGCCGCTGTGGCGTGACCCCACCGGCGGGGTGCAGCTAGCCGAGGTGCACGCCTCGTCGGCCTGGGTGGGCCACAAGATCAGCAGGATGCAGGAGGAGACCGGTGTCCGCGTCGCCTTCCTCACCCGCCTGGGCGAGGCGATCCTGCCGACCTCGCAGACGGTGCTGCAGGAGGGCGACCTCGTGCACGTGATGATGCGGACGGACGACGTGGAGAAGGTCGAGGCGTCGTTCGCCGAGGGCCCCGACGAGGAGGGCGGTCACTGATGAGGGTCGCCATTGCCGGAGCCGGAGCGGTCGGCCGCTCGATCGCGGGCGAACTGCTGGAGAACGGTCACGAGGTCCTGCTCGTCGACAAGGCGCCGACGGCCATCTCGGTCGAGCGCGTGCCCCTGGCGGAGTGGCTGCTGGCCGACGCCTGCGAGATCACGTCCCTGGACGAGGCGGCGCTCCAGCGCTGCAACGTCGTCATCGCCGCGACCGGCGACGACAAGGTCAACCTGGTCGTCTCACTGCTGGCGAAGACGGAGTACGGCGTTCCGCGTGTCGTCGCCCGCGTCAACAACCCCAAGAACGAGTGGCTGTTCAACGAGTCCTGGGGCGTGGACGTGGCCGTGTCGACCCCCCGGCTGATGTCGGCCCTGGTCGAGGAGGCCGTGAGCGTCGGCGACCTGGTGCGGCTGCTCCGCTTCAGCCACGGCGACGCCAACCTGGTCGAGCTGACCCTGCCGCCCGAGTCGGCCCTGGCCGGCACCCAGGTCGGTGAGGTCGAGTGGCCGGAGGACACCTCCCTGGTCACCATCATCCGCGGCACCCGGGTCCTCACCCCGACCTCGGACGACTCCCTGGAGGCGGGCGACGAACTCCTCTTCGTGGCCGCCCAGGCCCGCGAGGAGCAGCTGGAGGACCTGCTGTCGGTACGCCGCGAGGACGCGGAGAGCTGACGCGGACGGTACGACGACGATGGGGCGCCCCGACGATTCGGGGCGCCCCCTTGTTCTTGGTGCGAAAGCGGGGGTCTGGGGGCGCAGCCCCAGCGAGGCCCGCACCCACCC
>NZ_JARGEE010000145.1:0-19977 GCF_033794485.1 Streptomyces sp. MB09-02B | reverse complement strand
GTCCGGGGGCGGGTGGTGAGGGTGCCGTCGATGCGGCTGAGCAGCAGCTGCATCGCGGTGACACCGATCTCGTTGGCCGGTTGGGCGACCGCCGTGATGCCCGGGCGGAAGAGATCGGTGTGGGGGAAGGCGTCGAAGGCGGCGAAGGCGAAGTCCTCGGGGGTGGTCAGGCCCAGTCCCTTGGCCGCCGCCAGCACGCCCACCGCCGTCTGGGTGCTGGCTGCGACCACCGCCGACGGCCGCTGCTGACGCAGGACACCGGCCATGCGCTCGCGGGTGTCGTCCGCCCGGCCGCTGCCGGTGACGATCAGGGTGTCGTCGACGTCGATGCCCGCCTCGTCGAGTGCTTCGAGGTAGCCGCGCCGCCGCTCGGAGATGGTGGACACGGCCGTGTCGCCCGCGGCGAGCGCGATCCGCCGGTGGCCGTGCCGTTGCACCAGGTGCAGCACCAGCTCCCGCATGGGTGCGGTGTTCTCTACGCCCACCTGGTCGGCCTTGACCCCGTTGAGGCGGTCGATCAGGACGACCGGGGTGCCCTGGTCGATGACCGCGGTGATCGCCTCCCGGTGAGAGCGGGCGACCGGGGCGATGACCAGGCCGTCGACCCGGCGCTCGGCGAGGACCTCCAGTGCCCGGGCCTCCAGCTCCGCGTCCTCGCCAGAGTTGGCGAGGAGCACGGTCAGGCCGGCGCCCATGGCCTCCCGTTCGACACCGTGGGCCATCGCCGCGAAGGCCGGCTCGGCGACATCCGTCAGGATCAGCCCGATGGAGTCGGTGCGGGAGCGGCGCAGCGCCCGGGCCAGGCTGTCGCGCCGGTACCCGGTGGCTTTGACCGCCTCCTCGACGCGGACGCGGGTCTCGTCCCGGACCGGCCGTGTGCCGTTGATGACGTGCGACACGGTGGACGTGGAGACGCCCGCCATCCGTGCAACGTCGGAGATCGTGGCCACTGCCGCTCGCCGCCTCCTCGTGTCGTCGGACCGATCAGTGATCCGGTCCGTAACTGCATAGCGCCATACGGTCCACCGGTCCATCTGAAGGGGCCGGTTCGCCGTCCGCTCGTTTCACTCACCCGCACGGTTCATCGAAACGATTGCGCAGACCTTCGCACGCCGCGACGCGGGCCGTCAATGACTGTGGCCAGCATCGATCAACCCCTCGCTGGAAACTTCTTCGTCACACGGTATTGACACGCCGGGGCTCGCGAGGCACCTTTCATCGAAACGTTTGCGTCCACGACCGCAGAGCCGCCCCAATGCCGAACATTCGAGCACACCGGACATCCCTGCCGGAACAGACGGCCTGCACCAATACCGAACATCTCTCCGGAGCCCTGCCACCCCCACGCCGGTTCCGCCTCCCCGCCCAGTTCCCGGAAGGCAACAGCACCATGGCGACCTCCCCTCAGCCCGCGTCCCAGACGACGTCGAGACGGCCCTCTGGCATCTCGCGCCGACTCCTGCTCACCGCCACCGCGAGCACCCTGTTCGTCACCGCCACGGCCTGCGGTTCCGCGGTGAACACGGCGGGCGGATCGTCGTCGGACGGCCTGATCACGCTGTCCATGCACAACCCGGACAGCAAGACCCAGGACCCGGCGACCTGGCAGATGGTGCAGGAGTTCAACAAGAAGCACCCCGACATGAAGATCAAGCTGGAGGGCCAGCCGGTCGACCAGCACGAGCAGCGCATGACCATCGCCGCCCAGAGCGGCACGCTGCCGGAGATCTTCTGGGTCTACGACTCGCTCGCGAAGACCATGGTCAAGAGCGACGACCTGCTGGATCTGAGCCCGATCCTCGCCGAGAACGACCTCGAGGCGAAGTTCGCTCCGAGCATGCTCGCCGGCTTCCAGCAGGACGGCGTCCAGTACGGCCTGCCGTACCAGGCGCTGGTCACCGGCTTCTACTACAACAAGGCCATCCTGGACGAACACAGGATCGCCGTCCCGGAGACCTTCGAGGACCTGCTCGCCGCGGTGAAGAAGCTCAAGGCGGCCGGCGTGACGCCGATCGCGCAGGGCGCGAACAACTCCTCGTTCAGCGTCTGGGCGTTTTTGACCATGCTCGACCGCTTCGGCTACGAGGCGAAGTACCAGGACATCCTGTCCGGCAAGGCGAGCTACGACAACGCCGACTTCCTGCGCCTGTACGAGCACGTGGAGGAGCTCGCGAAGGCCGGTGCCTTCCCCTCCAACATGAACACCCAGACCTACGCCCAGGCCGTCGCCTCCTACACGGACGGCAAGGCGGCCTTCCTGGACGCGGGCGTCTGGGAGGCGGCGAAGATCCAGAAGAGCACCGTGGGCAAGGACACCGGCTTCTGGGCCGGGCCCACCTTCTCCGACGGTGTCGGCGAGCAGAAGCTCGTGATGAACGTGCCCTCGGCGCCGTTCGTGGTCAGCGCCAAGGTCAAGGACGACAAGAAGAAGTACGCCGCGGTGAAGGAGTTCATCCAGTTCTACTACAGCGACGCGGGCCAGAAGATCCTCGTCGACAACGCCCAGCCGCCGGTGACGACGTACGAGCCGGACGTCGACGCCGCGAAGAACTCGGTCTTCGCCGCCGTCCTGGCCGAAACCACCAAGCCCGGCTGGAAGAGCCCGAAGGCCCAGCCCGACCTGGTCGTCTCCGCGGCCACCGCGAGCGCCATGTACGACAGCTTCTACGGCGTGATGGGCGGCAGCCTCAGCCCCGAAGAGGCCGTGAAGAACGTCCAGAAGACCATCAAGTAGTCACGCTGCCGGCGCCTGCGTGCCGCACGGGGCGGCGCGCGGGCCCGGACGACGGGAACAGCATGAACTGGCTCACCACGCGCCGGCACTTCACCCTCATGGTCGCGCCGGCCCTGATCATCTACAGCCTGTACATGATCTATCCGATCCTGTACTCGCTCTACTACAGCTTCACCCACTTCGACGGCGTCTCGGCGAACGGCTTCGCGGGCCTCGACAACTACCAGCAGATGGGCCAGGACGACGCGTTCTGGACGTCGATGCGCAACACCGGGATCATCCTCGGCATCGCCCTGTTCCTGCTGATCCCCCTGGGCTTCCTGCTCGCCATCCTGCTCAGCGGCCGGGTGAAGGGCAGCGGCGCGATGCGGGCACTCGTCTTCGCCCCCGCGATCATCGCGCCGATCCTCGTCGGACTGATCTGGATCTTCATCCTGGACCCGAAGATCGGCCTGGTGAACGCCTTCCTGCTGGCGATCGGGGTGCCCGCGCACCCGCAGTGGATCGGCGGCCCCACCCTCAGCCCGTACTCGATCGGCTTCGTCTACCTGTGGCAGCAGATCGGGTTCGTCCTGACCATCTTCTACGCGGGCCTGCGCATGCTGCCCCGTGACGTGATGGAGGCCAGCAGCCTGGACGGCGCCAGCCGCTGGCAGCAGCTGCGGCACATCCAGATCCCGATGATGCGCGAGACGTTCGGCATCGTCACCGCGCTCGTCGTCACCGGCGTCTTCAAGGTCTTCGAACTCGTCTACGCCCTCACCGGCGGCGGACCCGTCCACCTCTCCGAGGTCATGGTCAGCTACATGTACCACATCACCTTCACCACTCAGCAGTACGGCTACGGCATGGCCCTTGCCGTGGTGGTGTTCGTGGTCGGCACCCTCGCCTCCGCGGCCACGTTCCTCGGCAACCGCCGCAAGGGAGAAGTCCGTTGAGCATCGACACCGAGGTCAAGACGCCACTCGCCTCCCGGGCCGCCACCGGCGGGACCGAGAGCAGGCCGCGACGCCGCAGCCGCGGCAGGATCGTGGTCTCGGCGGTCGCCTACCTGATCACCTTCGTGATCCTGTTCCCGCTGCTGTGGATCGTGCTGCTGTCGTTCCAGACCAACGACACCATCCTCAACGACCCGTTCTCGCTGAGCAATCTCACCCTGGCCAACTACCAGCAGGCCCTGGAGACCCTCAACCTGCTGGTGATGTACAAGAACACCCTGATCCTGGCCGTCGTCTCGGTGACGGTCGGGCTGGTCATCTCCTACATGGCCGCCTTCGCGCTCACCCGTATGGTCTTCCGCAGCGGTCGGCGCCGCACGCAGAACACCCTGCGCTTCTACTTCCTGGCCGGCCTCGCCATCCCCGTGTACATCCTGCTGTTCCCGGTGTACCGGCTCGACATCGCCCTCGGCCTGTTCGGCACCTACTTCGCCCTGATCCTGCCGTACGTCGCGGTGACGATCCCCTTCAACATCCTGCTGCTGACCGGCTTCCTGCGGGACTTCCCCGAGGAGATCGAGCAGGCCGCCGTGATGGACGGGGTCGGGCTGTGGCGCATGGCGTGGAAGGTCGTCTTCCCGCTGATGCGGCCGGTCATCGCCACCCTCGCGATCCTCAACGTCATCTACGTCTGGAACGAGTTCCCCTTCGCGGTCACCCTCATCAACGACCCGAACATGACCACCGTCTCCCTCGGCGTCTCCCAGTTCCAGGGCGTCTACAGCGTCAACTACGGCGCCATGATGGCGTCCGCCACCCTCGTCCTGCTGCCGCAGCTGGCGATCTACGCGGGCTTCCAGAAGCAGGTCATCGCGGGCATGACCGCGGGCGCCGTCCGCTGACCCCCGTGCACACCCATCTCACCGGTTCGCGAGGAGCCGTCATGCACCCTGACCAACCACCCGCCCCGTCCCGCCGCACCCTGCTCAGAGGCGCCGCGGCCCTGACCACCGTGGCGTTCCTGACCGCCGCCCCACTGCAGCCGGCCGCCGCTGCCGTACCGGAACGCCCCGGGTCGGCCGAACCCGAGGCCGACCCGCATCCGTCGTACGCCTCGATCGTCGGACTCCTCTGACCTGGCCCCACTCCCCGCGCAGCAACGTTCAACCGGAAGGACACCCCGTGGCCCGCACCGTCTACGACGTCACCACCTTCAACGGCAGCGTCTCCCCGCACAAGGACATCGGCAAGGTGATCAACGAGATCGTCGCCGACATCAAGTCCAAGCAGAAGACCCAGAACACCAGACCCGGCGCCGTCATCTACATCCCGCCGGGCCACTACGACCTGCTCACCCGCGTCGTCATCGACGTCAGCTTCCTGACGATCAAGGGCTCCGGACACGGCTTCCTCTCCCGGGCCATCCACGACGACACCTCCGACACGAGCAAGTGGATCGAGGTGCAGCCCGGCTCCAGCCACATCCGGGTCAAGCACACCGACGGCAACAACGAGGCGTTCCTCGTCCAGCGTTCCGGCGCGCCCGCCGAGGTCGGCCGGCTCAACGGCATCGTCTTCCAGGACTTCTGCATCGACGGCGTGGCGTCCACCAAGCCGTACGTCGAGGGCAACCACAAGATCGGCATCTCGGTCCAGTCGGACAACGACTCGTTCCGCTTCGAGGGGATGGGCTTCGTCTACCTCACCCAGGCCATGGTGGTCCGGGGTGCGGACGCCTGCAGCTTCACCAACAACTTCGTCGCCGAGTGCGGCACGAGCATCTCCCTCACGGGTGCCTCACAGGTCGCCAAGATCACCAACAACTACCTGATCAGCGCCTGGGCGGGCTACTCGGTCTTCGCGGAGAACGCCGAGGGCATCCTCATCTCCGGCAACACCATCCTGTGGGCCTGCAACATCACGCTCATCAACTCCAACCGCTGCAACATCTCCGCCAACAAGCTGCTCAGCAACTTCCCCAGCATGATCGCCCTGACGAACGGCAGCTCGGAGAACCTGATCTCCGGCAACCACTTCCGCCGCGTCCACGGCGACGGCACCAGCACCCGCTACGACGACCTCTACGGGCTCGTCCACATCAACGGCAGCGACAACTCCGTGACCGCCAACCAGTTCTCCTTCTCCGTCCCGGCCGGCAACATCACGCCGTCCGGAGCCGACCCGACGCTCGTCCTCGTCGCCGGTGGCGACCGCAACTACCTGGCCACCAACAACATCAAGGCCAACGTCGGCGTCAAAATCGTCCTCGACTCCTCCACCACCAAGACGAAGCTCCTCTACACCGGCACCAGCGACCAACTCCAGGCGTACACGACCGACTACGCGCTCGTAGCCACGCCCTGAACGGCCGCCCGAGCGCGGGCACGGAGTGCACCGGCAGAGTCTCCGTGTCCGCGCATCTGCATGCGAGACCCCTCACAAGGCCGTCGGACGCTGTTGATCGGGCTTGTCGGCCAAGCCGCCCAGGAGGGCGTTGATGACCCGGTCGGTGGAGGCGGCCATGTCGACGGAGTCGGGGGCGAGGAGCCACTGGATCTGGAGGCCGTCCATGACGGCGATGATGGCGTTGGCCGCGTCTTCGAGGTCGAGGTCGGGGTGCGTCTCGCCGCGTTCGCATGCTTCGGCGAGGGCCTCGGTGACGAAGGTGCGCAGGCCGGCGTAACGGTCGCGGAAGTAGTCCTGGGCGGGGTGGTTTTCGGTGACGCTCTCGGCTGAGAGGACCGCGTACAGCCGGACGATGCCTTCGCGTTCGGTGTTGCGGCGGACGGTGTCGACGAGGTGGCGCAGAAAGGCCAGGCCGCGGGGACGGTCGGGGCCGAGCTGTTCGATGTCGGTGGCGTCGCGCAGGTCCAGGACGCTGGTGAGCAGCTGGGCCTTGGAACGGAAGTAGTGCAGGACGCCGGCCTGGGTGACTCCGGCGCGGTCGGCGATCTCCTGGAGCGAGGCGTTGTTGTAGCCGCGCGCCGCGAAGGTGTCCACGGCGATCTGCAGGATCTCGTGCCGTCGCTGCTGGGCTCTGAGGCTCTTTCCCGCGCGGGGCTGCCGCTGCCCGTTCGGCGTGCTCCCGCTCGTCGTGCGGAGTCTGCTGGGCTGTCTGTCGGTGGTCACCTTCCGATCAAACCGGAGAAAGAACTTACGCACAAGGACTTACTAAGTACTTAGTGAGTGTGCTTTTCTGCTCTCCGTTCCGCCCGCTTCGTGCCGCGCCGCGGCCTGGAAGGACGAGCATGAGCCGCCCTGCCCTCCCCGATGACACCGAACTCCGTGACCGTGTCCGCGACCTGGACCTGGACTCCAAGGTCCGGCTGCTGACCGGCGCCGACCTGTGGAGACTCCCGGCAGAGCCCCGGCTGGGTTTGTCCGCGGTGACGATGTCCGACGGCCCGCAGGGCGTACGGGGGACCGGCGACGACCCGGACGAGACCGGCCTGCTGGCACCCGCGCCGAGTGCGCTGGCAGCGGCCTGGGACACCGAGCTCGCCGAGCGGCTCGGGGAGCTGTTCGCCACGGAGGCCCGCCGCAAGGGCGTCGACGTGGTGCTGGCTCCGGTGGTCAACCTTCAGCGCACCCCGGTCGCGGGGCGGCACTTCGAGTACTTCTCCGAGGACCCCCTGCTCACCGGCACTCTGGCAGCCGCCGTCGTACGCGGCCTGCAGAGCCGGGGTGTGAGCGCGTGCCTCAAGCACTTCGTGGCCAACGACTCCGAGACCGACCGCACCGAGTACCGCGCCCGGCTGGACGAGCGGACGCTCCGGGAGGTCTACCTGGCCCCCTTCGAGCAGGTCCTCGCCGAGGCCGCGCCGTGGAGCGTCATGGCCGCGTACTCGGGTGTCGACGACGGGACCGAGTCCGCGCCGATGACCGAGCACACGCGGCTGGTGCGCGAGGTACTGAAGGGGGAGTGGGGGTATGACGGGCCCGTGGTCAGTGACTGGGCCGCGACCCGGTCCACCGTGGCCTCGGCGGTGGGCGGACTGGATCTGGCGATGCCCGGCCCCGAGCCCCTGTGGGGCCGCCCCCTTGCCGAGGCCGTGCGCGCGGGCGAGGTGGACGAGCAACTCGTCGACGACAAGGTGCTCCGGCTGCTGCGGCTGGCCCGGCGCGTCGGCCGGCTCGACGAGCCGGGGCAGGCTTCCGTCCCGACCCCGCCCCCCGTCCCGGCCGCGCCCACTCCGGAGGAGTTCCGGCTGCTGCGCGAGGTCGCCGCCCGGGGCACGGTGCTGCTCCGCGACGAGGCGGACGTGCTGCCGCTGACCGCGGACGGCGTCCGCAGCGTCGCGCTGATCGGCCCCAACGCCGTCGCGCCGTACCTCCAGGGCGGCGGCAGCGCCTTCGTCCCGGCGGTGCGCACCGTGTCCTACGAGGAAGGGCTGCGCGCCGCGCTCCCCGAGGACGTCCAGCTGACCGTGCACCGGGGCGGCGACGCCCGCCTCCGTCTGCCGTACGCCTCCGCCGAACTGCTCACCGACCCCGGCAGCGGCGCGACGGGCATACGCGCCGACCACCTGGACGCCGACGGCAACCGCGTAGGCGGCGAGGTCCGTGCCACCGGCGACTGGACCACGTACGACGGCTTCGGCCCGGCGATCGCCCGAGTGCTGCTGCGCACGGAGCTGACCCTGACCCAACCGGGCACGCACCGCCTGGAATTCGGCTGCTCAGGGCGGTTCAGCGTGAGCGTCGACGGCGAGGAGGTCCTGGCCGGCGAGGACGACCGGGGAGTGGAGCTGGTGCTGGAGTCCAGCCACAACCACCCGCCCCGGCGGGGGATCGAGATCGAGGCCGGGTCGGAAGGGCGCAAGCTCACCCTCGTCCTGGACCTCACCGTCGTGGACGCCGGTGGCTATGGCCGATTCGTCACGGCCCAGGTCCGGCACGCCCCGCCCGGGCCGACCCCGTACGAGGAGATCGCCGAAGCCGTCGCGGCAGCTCAGGCGGCCGATGTGGCCGTCGTGGTGGTGGGCACCAACGAGGAGGTCGAGTCCGAGGGCTGGGACCGCGCCGGCCTCGACCTGCCCGGCCACCAGAACGACCTGGTCCGCAAGGTGATCGCCGCCAACCCGCGCACCGTCGTGGTCGTCAACGCCGGCGCCCCGGTGCTGCTGCCCTGGGCCGACGAAGCCCCCGCGCTGCTCTGGGGGTGGCTGCCGGGCCAGGAAGCCGGGCACGCGCTCGCCGATGTGCTGCTGGGCCGTACCGAGCCGTCGGGCCGACTGCCGTGGACGCTGCCCGCCCGCGCCGAGGACGTCCCCGTCCCCGACGCCCGCCCCCGCGACGGAATCGTGGACTACGCCGAGGGCGTCCACGTCGGTCACCGGGCCTGGGACCGGGACGGGCTCGTCCCCGCCTTCCCGTTCGGTCACGGTCTGGGCTGGACCCGGTGGACGTACGAGTCCGTGACCCTCTCCCCGACTCCCGTCTCCGCCGCCTCCCCGACCGGCCCCGCAGGCGGAGACGGGCTCAATCTGACCGTGGCACTGACCAACACCGGCCCCCGGGCCGGCCGTGAGGTCGTCCAGGTCTACCTGGAGCCGCCGCAGGACGGCTCCGACCGGCCGGTGCGCCTGCTCGCCGGCTTCGCCACGATCCACGCGGCACCCGGCGAACGCGTCACCGCCGAGGTGCACGTGCCCGCCCGCGCCTTCGAGATCTGGGACGGCGAGACGAGCGCGTGGCACACCCCGCCCGGCCGCTACCGCCTGCATGTCGGACGGTCCAGCCGCGATCCGCATCTCACCGCCGAAGTGACCGTCGACGACGGCCGCCCTCATCAGCACGACCGCAAGGAGCCGCAATCATGAGCATCCCCCGTCCCGCCACCAGAACCCTTCAGATCGCCTGCGCCACCGTGGCGGCGGCCCTGCTGGCCACCGGCTGCGGCCGCAGCGACGACTCCTCGGCCGCCGACAACGCCCCGGCGAAGATCGGCAGCGGCAAGGCCAAGGGCAAGCTGGTCATGTGGTCCATGGGCGACAAGGCCGACAAGGACCTGCAGGGCCTGGCGAAGAAGTTCGAGCAGCAGAACCCGGACGTGACGGTCCAGATCACCGCGGTGCCGTGGGACGCCGCGCACGAGAAGCTCACGACCTCGATCGCCGGGGGCAACACCCCGGACATGTCCCTGATCGGCTCCACCTGGATGGCCGAGATGGCCTCTATGAAGGGCTTCCAGGCCACCCCGGCCTCGTTCGAGGAGTCCGCCTTCTTCCCCGGCCAGTGGGACACCACGAAGTACAAGGACACCTCCTACGGTGTCCCGTTCACCGCCGACACCTCGGTGATCTACTACCGGAGCGACATCACCACCCAGGCCGGCATCAAGGGCGCTCCCGCCGGTGACTGGGACGGCTACCTGAAGGACCTCAAGGCCATCCAGGCCACCGCGGGCAAGCAGAACCCCAAGCTGCGCAACGCCACCCAGCTCCAGGTCGGCTTCAACTCCTGGCTGTTCTGGCTGCCGATGGTCTGGCAGCAGGGCGGCGACATCTACGACGCCGGCGCGAAGAAGTTCACGTTCGACAAGCCCGCGGTCACCAAGGCCCTGGAGTACTACAGCGGCGTCTTCAAGGACAAGCTGACGCCGAACGACAAGACCGACGCCCGCCAGAACATCCAGAACGGGCTGATCAGTACCGTTCAGCAGGGCGCCAGCACCGGCGGGGACCTCCACAAGAACGCCCCCGACCTGGACAGCAAGTGGCAGACCATGCCGCTGCCGAAGGGCACACAGGCGGCCGGGCTGGCCGGCGGCAGCGATCTGGCGGTCTTCAAGGACGCCAAGAACGCCGACGCGGCCTGGAAGTTCGTCCAGTTCCTCACCGAGCCGAAGAACCTCGCCGAGTACGGGGAGGCGTCCGGCAACCTGCCCGCCGCCGTGGGGTCCTGGTCGCAGGGCGAGCTGAGCCAGAACCCGAAGATGGCCGCCTTCGAGACCCAGCTGAAGGTCACCAAGGCGCCGCCGGCCATCACCACCTGGCAGCAGATCGCCGATGCCATCGACTCCGAACTGGAGAAGCTCGCCTACGGCAAGGCCACCGTCGCCGACGTGCAGAAGGCCCTGCAGTCCAAGGCCACCAGCATCGGCACCGGCCGCTGAGCGCCGACACCCGCATCCCTCGTACGGACGGATGACCACGATGCCCACGACCACTCTCGCGGGGCACGGCACCCAGGAGGGGGACACCGCCGGCAAGCAGCCGGCGGCCACTCCCTCGCGGCGGCGCAGCACCGCGCGAGGCCGCCAGACCCGCGCCGCCTGGGTCCTCGCCGCCCCGTTCCTCGCCCTGTTCCTCGCCTTCATGCTGCTGCCGGTCGTCTGGTCGACGCTGATGAGCCTGACCGACACCCAGAGCGCCGACCTGCGCACGCCGTTGAACGTGGCGTTCACCGGCTTCGACAACTACGTACGGCTCTTCGAGGACCCGCAGTTCTACACCGCCCTGCGCAACACCGGTGTGTTCGTCCTGGTGTCCCTGCCCCTGACACTGGCCGCCGGGCTCGCCGCGGCGGTCGCCCTCGACAGCGGCATCCGCCGTTTCCGCGCCCTCTTCCGGGTCGGCTTCTACCTTCCGGTGATCACCAGCATCGTGGCCGTCGCCGTGGTGTGGAAGACCCTCCTCGAACCCCACGCCGGTCTGGTGAACACCGTCCTCGCCTGGTTCGGGATCGACGGCCCGGCCTGGCTTGCCGACACGCGGTTCGCCCTGCCCGTCATGATCCTCATGGCCGTGTGGCGCAATCTCGGCACGGTCATGATCATCATGCTGGCGGGTCTGCAGTCCGTGCCCCAGTCGCTGATGGAGGCGGCCGAACTCGACGGCGCCGGAGCCTGGCAGCGGTTCTGGCGGGTCACCTTCCCACTGCTGCGCCCCGCCCTGCTCCTCACCGCCGTCACCACCGGCATCGGCTATCTGCAGTTCTTCGACGAACCCTTCGTCATGACCGACGGCGGCCCGCTGGACTCCACCCTGTCGGCCACGCTGTACGCCTACAAGCAGTTCGGCAACGGCAACTACGGCGTCGCCTCGGCCGCCGGCTATGTCGTCTTCGTCCTGATCATCGCCCTGACCGTGCTGCAGTTCCGCATGCTGCGGGACAAGGACTGATGCCCGTGACCACCACCACGATCGACACCGCCAAGGTGCTACGACGCCGCCGCATCCGCCAGGAGTGGGGCCGCCCCTGGCTCTACCTGCCGCTCAGCGGCCTGCTGCTGCTCATGGTCACGCCGTTCCTGTGGATGCTGTCCAGCGCGTTCAAGTCCGAGGGCGACATCCGCAGAATCCCGCCGGACCTGATCCCCACCAGCCCCACGCTCGAGAACTACCGCGAACTCTTCAGCAGCCTCGACTTCACCACGATGTTCGCCAACTCCGTGATCGTCGCCCTGGCCGTCACCGCCGGGAACCTGATCTTCTGCTCCATGCTCGGCTACGCCCTCGCCAAGCTCGAATTCCGCGGACAACGCGCGGTGTTCGGCCTGGTCATGGCCACGCTGATGGTGCCGGGCCTGGTCACCTTCGTACCGCTGTACGTGCTTGTGGCCAACATGAAGCTGACCGGCTCCCTGCTCGGGCTGATCCTGCCGTTCCTGGCCACCCCGTTCGGGGTGTTCCTGATGCGGCAGTTCATCTCCACCCTGCCCGACGAGCTGATCGACGCCGCCCGTGTCGACGGCTGCCGTGAGCTGGCCATCTTCTGGAAGATCATTCTCCCGCTGACCCGGCCCGCCCTCGCCACGCTGGGGATCATCACCTTCCTAGGCTCCTGGAACAACTTCCTGTGGCCGCTGGTCGTCGCCCAGAACGAGAGCCAGTACACCCTCCCCGTGGGCCTCGCCCTGGCCAGCAGCGGACAGGACTTCACCCGCTTCGGCATCCTGCTCGCCGGCGCCGTCGTCGTCCTGCTCCCGGTGACCATCGTCTTCCTCCTCTTCCAGCGCCACTTCGTCGCCGGCATTGCCACGACCGGTCTGAAGTGACCCCAGCTCCGGCGCCCTTACCCGGGCCCCACGCGCCGGTTTCGCACCACCCCTGTCATGCACGCGCGCCGCCGTGCACGGCCGTCATGCAAGGAGCCGCACCATGCGAACCACCACCCGGCAACGGCGCCGGACAGCCCTGACCACCACCGTCGCCGCCCTGCTCGCGACCCTCCCGGCGCTCCCGGCCGCCACCCCGGCCTCCGCCAGTACCGCCTTCGGCAAGGCATCGGTGTGGCTGACCAACCCCTCCACCGGCACCTACCTGTCCAAGCAGGCGCCGGTTACCTGGAAGACCGGCTCGGCCTCCTCGGGGCCCTCGACCATCACGGTCGACACCACCCGCAAGTACCAGCAGATGACCGGCTTCGGGGCTTCCTTCACCGACTCCTCCGCGTGGCTGGTCGGCACCAAGCTCAGCACCAAGCAGCGCAACGCCCTGATGCGCGACCTGTTCAGCCGCAAGGACGGCATCGGCCTGAGCTTCCTGCGCCAGCCCATGGGCGCCACCGACTTCACCGTCAACGGCAACTACTCCTATGACGACATGCCGGCCGGCGAGAGCGACCCCACGCTGGCCGACTTCTCCATCGACCACGACCGGTCGTACACCATCCCGCTGCTGAAGCAGGCCCGGAAGCTCAACCCGCAGCTGACCGTCATGGCCACCCCGTGGAGCCCGCCCGGGTGGATGAAGACCGGCGACACGATGAACGGCGGCCAGATCAGGCCCGCCGCCTACCAGCAACTCGCCGACTACTTCGCCAAGTTCCTCAAGGCCTACAAGGCGGCAGGGGTCCCGGTCCGCTACGTCACCCCGCAGAACGAGCCGTTGCACGACACGTCCGCCTACCCGAGCGCGAGCCTGACGGCGGACCAGGCCAAGACCTTCATCAACGACCATCTCGCCCCCACCCTGCGCAAGCAGCACCTGTCCACCGGCATCCTGGGCTACGACCACAACTGGGACGTCACCAGCTACCCCGAGTCCCTGTACACCGACACGGCGAGCGCGAAGAACGTCGCCGGTACGGCCTGGCACTGCTACGCCGGCGAGGTCTCGGCGCAGTCCGTCGTCCACAACGACTACCCGAACAAGCCCGCCTTCCAGAGCGAGTGCTCGGGCGGCAGCTGGGAGGGCACCGACGCGGGCGCCACCTTCGCCGGAACGATGGACAACATCATCAACGGCCCGCGGAACTGGGCGAAGAGCATCATCCGCTGGAACATCGCCCTCGACGGCGCCGGCGGCCCCACCAACAACGGCTGCCAGGGCTGCCGCCCGGTGGTGACCGTCTCCCGGAACGCCGACGGCACCTACGCGTACAAGCCGACGGCCGACTACTGGGGCCTGGCCCAGGCCAGCAAGTTCGTCCAGCCCGGCGCCCACCGCGTCGCCTCCAACAGCTTCGGCAAGGGCGACCTCGAGGACGTCGCCTTCACCAACCCCGACGGCTCCACCGCGCTGATCACCTACAACTCCAGCACCACCAAGCGCACCTTCACCGTCCGCTGGGGCAACCGCACCTTCACCTACGCGCTCGCTGCCGGAGCAGCCGCCACCTTCACCTGGACCGGCACCCAGCACGGCAGCACCGATCCGTCCGCCATCGGCTCGGTCGACATCCCCTTCCGTAACGCCGACGGAACCCAGGCCCTGATCAGCTACGACAGCGGCCTGCTCGCCCAGCAGCCCCAGGTACGCGTAGGCCACCAGTGGCTCGGCCACACCCTGCCCACCGGCGCCTCCTTCACCCCGCCCACCGGCGAGAGCGCCCTGTCCCGCGACGGCTGGCAGGCGACAGCCTCCGCGAGCAGCTCGGACGACCCGCCGTCCAAGGCCATCGACGGCGACGCGTCCACCCGCTGGAGCCTGGGCCACGGCATGCAGTCGGGGGACTGGTTCCAGCTCGACCTCGGCTTCACCCGGACCTTCGACCAGCTCGTCCTGGACAGCACCGCCTCCTCCGGCGACTTCGTCCGCCGGTACGAGGTGTACACCTCCGACGACGGCACCACCTGGGGCAAGCCGATCGCCACCGGTCCCGGCAGCACCGTGACCCGCATCCAGCTGCCCACGACCACCGCCCGCTACATCCGGGTGGTCAACAAGGCCGACTCGGGCAGCTGGTGGTCCATCCACGACGTCTCCGTCCTCGCCCCCGACGGCAAGGCCACCTCAAGCGCGAGCGCGACCAAGGGGGTCCAGCGCAAGAGCGCGGCACTGCCCGACGGCACCCGACTGACAGCCGTCTACAACCCCGGCCCGCGCACGGCCACGTTCGACGTCCCGTGGGGCGGCACGACGTACAGCTACCGCCTGCCCGTCGGTGCCGCCGCGATCTTCACCACGCGTTCGGCCTGAACCCGAACCCCAGCCCCCACAACTCCCCCTCGTGGTCCGGGTCATACACCGCGACACCGCTCTGCGAGCCGCATGGCAGGCCCGTGTGACCCAGCCACGCATACCACCCCGAGGAGGTGGCGTTTCGATGAAGGAAATGGAATACGGCGAGACCGTAGGCGACACAGGAATGAGGCTCGGTACCCCGCGCCGCAGGTCGACCTGGGCCCGTTTCACGGGCGCGGCGACATCCGTCGTGTCAGCGGCATCCGTGGTGCTCAGTCCGGGTGACCGTGCCAGAGTCGGCGTTCCGGGCCGCTTCCGGACCACACAGTCCACGATGCCGTCGGCGACCGTCGGACCACGTGCCCGCACACGTACCACCAGGAGGACGGCGTCCGTCGGGCTGGCCCTGGCCGGCCTCCTCCTGGGCACGGCAGTCGTGCCCGCCTCGTCCACGCCCGAACCGGACAGGACCGGCGGCGACGACGGCTGGGTGCTGAGCACGACCGACACCTCGAAGAACTACGCCCCCACCTTCGTCGGCAACGGCTACCTCGCCGCGCGGGTGCCCGCGGCGGGCCACGGATTCAGCAGCACGCCCATCACCACCCAGTCCCAGCTGGCCGGCTTCTACGGCGCTCCCTGGGAAGGGGCCGAGGAACGGGCCGGCCTGCCGAGTTGGACCACGCTCGGGTTCGGCGGCAGTGGCAGCGGCGGTGTCTACGGCATCGGCAGCTGGTCCTGCGGATTCAAGCAGCTGTGCCCGGCCGCGTACGGGAAGATCTCCGGCGGCGCGTTCGTCGAGAACTCCCACCCGGGCGGGATCGTGGGCGGCTACCTGGCCGGCCTGAACAACGGCGGCACCCCGACGGTCGGCGGCGGGGGCGTCGTTCCGATCCGTGACGCGCCGGCCGGCAAGGCCACGCTCGCCATCCGGTACGCGAACGGGAGCGGCGACCCGCAGACCGTCCACCTCGGTGTCAACGGCACGCTCCAGCAACTGACCCTGCCCAGCACGGGCAGTTGGGACGACTGGTCGGTGCTGACCCTGCCGGTGACGCTGACGGCGGGTGACAACACACTCGAGATCACCGTCAAGGAGGGTGACACGGCTCGGGTGAACGTCGACTACCTCGCGGCGTACCCGGACGGCGCACAGCCTCCCACCGACATCGCCCCCGACACGGTCGGCACCACCAGCAAGTACCGGCAGTCGCTGGACCTGCGCACCGGCGTGCTGAGCACGTCGTTCGACTGGACCTCGCCCGCGGGCGACAGGACCAGCTTCGCCTACGAGGTCAACGCCAACCGCGCGGAGGGCCACCTGGGCACGGTGAGCGTCCGGGCCGTACCGCACTGGAGCGGAAAAGCCACCGTCGTGGACGAGTTCGACGGCCGGGGCCTCCACCGCGCCTCCACCACCAAGCCGCGGGTGGACAGCAAGAAGGCGACCCTCTCGCAGACCGTCGTCACCGACGGAAAGCTCGCCACCGCCGGGCTCAACTCGGTACTGCGCGTCAACGACAAGGCCGTGCCGACCAAGGCGATGGACGAACCCGACGGCGGCGCCGCACAGAGCGCCGTGTTCCCGGTCCGTGCCGGTCAGACGTACCGGATCACCAAGTACGTGGGCATCGCTTCCAGTGTCGACACCGACCGGTCGCTCAAGGCCGCGACCCCGCAGCAGGCCGCAGCGAGTACCGCCGCCCGCGCCGCCAAGGCCGGCTACCAGCAGCTGCTCGCCCGCAACAACAAGGAATGGTCACGGCTGTGGCAGTCGAACATCTCGATCCCCGGTGACAGCGCCATGACCGCGCAGATCCACGCGTCCATGTTCTACCTGCTCGCGAGCATGCGCGCCGGCGTCACCTGGAGCACCAGCCCGGGCGGGCTGTCCTCGGACGGCTACAGCGGTCACGTCTTCTGGGACATGGAGACCTGGATGTACCCGGCACTGCTCGCCCAGTACCCCGACATCGCCAACGAGGCGAACACCTACCGGCAGAAGCTGCTGCCCGGGGCCAAGGCGAACGCCGCCAAGCTGTCCACGCCCAGCCAGCCGATCAAGGGCGCCAAGTTCGCCTGGGAGAGCGCGCTGACCGGCAAGGAGACCGCCCCCGACCCCTGGGGCACGTACGAGATCCACATCAACTCCGACATCGCCCTGGCGCAGTGGCAGTACTACCAGGCGAGCGGCGACAAGGCGTGGCTGCGGGACAAGGCATGGCCGGTGCTGAAGGGCATCGCCGAGTACTGGGCCACCCGCGCCGTACCCAGCCCCTCCGGCGGCTACGACATCAACGACGTCATGGGCCCGGACGAGTACCACTATCCCGTCGACAACAGCGTGACCACCAACGCCAGTGCGCAGGAGGCACTGCGTATCGCGATCCGCGCCGCCGAACTCGTCGGTCGGACAGCCGACCCGGCGTGGAAGAAGGTCGCCGACGGACTGAAGATCCCGGTCGACACCGAGAAGAACATCCACCCCGAGTTCGACGGCTACGACGGGCAGACCGTCAAGCAGGCCGACGTCACCCTGCTGCAGTACCCCTGGGCCGTACCGATGTCACCCGGCCTGGCCCAGAACGACCTCGACTACTACAAGGAGCACACCGACCCGGGCGGCCCGTCCATGACGGACGCGATCGCCGCCATCAACGGCGCGGCCCTCGGCTCGCCGGGCTGCCAGGTCTACGACTACCTGCGCAACAGCGCGGAGCCGTACCAGGCGGCACCGTTCAACCAGTGGTACGAGACCCGCAACGGCGGAGCATTCAACTTCACCACCGGCCAGGGCGGCTACCTGCAGGAATTCCTCTACGGGTTCACCGGGATGCGCTGGGGAACCGACGCCGTCACCATCGACCCCTTCCTGCCGCCGCAGCTGCCGGGCGTCGACATCACGAAGGTGAAGTGGCAGGGGCGTACCTTCGACCTGTCCGTCGGCCAGAAGACGACGAAGCTGACCCTGCGCTCCGGTAAACCGCTTCCCGTGCGCGTCGGCATCGGCAGCGACGACATACGCAAGGTCAAGCCCGGCACGTCACTGCAGGTGCCCACCAGGCACCCGGCAGGCGACGCGACGCAATGCGACTCGTAGACAGGACAAGCGCGGATCCAACCCACCCGCGATCCCCGTGACCGCCGGCCCGGTCTGTAAGTCAGGGCAGACCGGGCCGGCCCGGCGGCCGGCCGCATCCGGGGTGGTTCGCGAACTGGTCACCATCCAGGACAGCCCCGTGCGACGAGCGACAGGTGATCGCCCGTGTTCCCACGAGAACTGTCGGCGACCGGCTCACCTGATTCTCCGCACACCTGACCGCTTCCGGCGGCCGCCTTCGCAGTCGATGGCGGCCGCCGCCTGCGGCCGGGGGCAGCCGACCGCTGAGGACCGCTCCCAGCAAGGCACGGGCAGCCACGGGACGGCCTCGACCACCCACGCTCCCACCCCTTCCGCCCCCTCTCGTTCCTCACAGTCCGTTCAGCAAGGAGTCCTGCCCGTGCGCACCCCCAGAACCCCGCAGACTGCCTGCGCCACCATCGCCGTGGCTTTGCTGGTCGCCGGCTGCAGCCGGAGCGACTACGCCACGAACGCCAACGCCCCTGCGAGGAGCACCAGCGACAGCGGTGAGGGCAAGCTGGTCATGTGGTACGTGGGTGACAAGGCCGACAAGGACCTTGAGAGCCTGGCGAAGGAGTTCGAGCAGCAGAACCCGGGCGTGACGGTGCGGATCACCACCGTGCCGTGGGACGCCGCGCACGAGAAGCTGATCACCGCGATCGCCGACGGCAACACCCCCGACCTGTCCCTGGTCGACTCCGGTTGGATGACGGAGCTGGCCGCGACGAACGGCTTGCGGGCCACTCCGGCCTCGATCAGGCCGTGGATGTTCTTCCCAGGATCGTGGGACACCACGACGTACAAGAACACTTCCTACGGGGTCCCGTTCATCGCCGAGACCTCGGTGATCCACTACCGCACCGACATCACGGCGAAGGCCGGCATCAAGGGCGCCCCGGCCAGGGACTGGGCCGGTCACCTGAAGGACCTGAAGGCCATCCAGGCCACCGCGGGCAAGCAGAACCCCAAGCTGCGCCATGCCACCCAGGTGCAGACCGGCCGCAACTCCTGGCTGTTCTGGCTGCCGATGGTGTGGCAGCAGGGTGGGAACATCTACGACGCCACCGCCAGGAAGTTCACCTTCGACTCACCCGCGGTGACCGAGTCGCTGGAGTACTACAGCGCATTTTTCAAGGACGGTCTGTCCCCGAAAGACGAGACGGACTCCGGGCAGAACTTCCCGAACGGGCTGATCGGCACCGTGCAGCGGGGCGCCGCCGGCACCGGCGGCGACTTCCACCTCGACGCCCCCGCGCCGGACAGCAAGTGGCAGACCATGCCCCTGCCGAAGGGCGAGCAGGCCGCCGGCCTGGCCACGGGGAGCGACCTCGCGGTCTTCAAGGACGCCCGGAACCCGGACGCAGCGTGGAAGTTCGTCAGGTACCTCATCGATGTCGACAACATCGCCGCCTACGCAGACGCCTCCGGCAACCTGCCCGCCGTAGCCGGCGCCTGGTACGAGGCGAAGCAGGGTGACGACCCCAGGTTGGCAGCCTTCCACACCCAACTGCAGGCCACTAGCGGCCCGCCGGCCATCACCACCTGGCACCAGATCGCCGACGTGATCGACAGCGAACTGGAGAAGCTCGCCGACGGCAAGGCCACGATTGCCCAAACGCAGCAGGCCCTGCAAGCCAAGGCCACCAGCATTGGCACTGGCCGCTGAATCCACAGCGTGTGTATTCCTCGTACGGACGTTCTATGGAATCGGTTTGGTCAACCATCGTCAGGGGCGCAGCCCCGCTCTTCGAGGGGCGCGGGGAACTGCGCGAGAAGCCCCACGCACCCGCACCCGCACCCGCCCACGAACCGGCACCCCCCGAGCTCCAAGCG